>JANONY010000124.1:0-9279 GCA_031421055.1 Actinomycetes bacterium
GGGGCGGAGCGGCACGGCGGTGCGGGTGCACGGCGGGGCGGGGCGGCACGGCGGGGCACGGCGGGCGCACGGCACCGCTAGCCGGCCGGCAAAGCCTCAAGCCACGTCAACGCGAGCCCGAGCAACCACGGGTTGCTCACCGCGCCGAACAACACTCCGAAAAACCCGGCGAGCCGACCGCGGCCGGTGAGCACGGCGGCGAGTCCGGCGAGCATCGCGAGCGTGCTCGCGCACAACGCTATTGCGGTGAAGATGGGCGCGGTCGCATGACCGCCGTCTCGTTCTATTACCGCGGCGACAAAAGCGACCGCTGCCAGTAGCGCGATCAGCACCGAGGCGGCGCCAAGGGCCGCGCTACGCGGAACCTCAGCACGCGAAGCGGCATCGATCGTCGAGGCGTTGCCGCCGAAGATCTCGATTCCCTGCGTCTCGCGCACCATGCAGGCCACGATAGTTGCGAGACTTGGGCAATGCGACCCTCCCTCACCGATCTGCTCTCAACCGCGCGAGTGGTTGAGCTTGCGCTTCGCTCACCGTTTCGCGGGCTCACCCACCGAGAAGCGGTGCTCATCGAGGGCCCCCAGGGCTGGACCGAGTTCTCGCCCTTCGCCGAATACGACGACGCCGAAGCGGCAAGCTGGCTCGCTGCCACCATCGACTTCGGCTGGGTTGAGCCGCCGGCGCCGGTGCGCGATCACGTCACCGTCAACGCGACGCTGCCTGCTGTCGCGGCGCACGACGTCGCAAAAACACTCGAACCCTTCGGCCTGTGTCGCACCGTCAAGGTGAAAGTCGCCGAGCCTGGGCACGTGCTCGCCGACGACGTCGCGCGGGTCGTGGCGGCGCGCGCGGTGCTGGGGCCAGAAGGGCGCATCCGCATCGACGCCAACGGCGCGTGGAACGTCGACGAAGCAGAGCACGCCGTGCACGCCCTCGCGCGCTTCGACCTCGAATACGTCGAGCAACCGTGCGCGACTGTCGCCGAGCTCGCCGAACTACGGGCGCGCATTAGCTACATGGGCATCCCGATCGCGGCCGACGAGTCGGTGCGCAAGGCGGCCGATCCCCTCGCCGTCGCGCGGGCCGGCGCCGCCGACCTGCTCGTGCTCAAGGTGCAGCCGCTCGGCGGCATCCACGCGACCCTCGCCCTCGCGAAACAGGCCGGGCTGCCGGTCGTGGTGTCGAGCGCACTCGAGACCGCCGTCGGCATCGGCATGGGATTGCAGCTCGCCGCGGCGCTGCCCGAGCTGGAGTTCGATTGCGGGCTCGGCACATCCGCCCTCTTTACCGACGACGTGACGGATGAGCGCCCGCTACCAATCGACGGAACAATCGCCGTGCAGCGCTTCGCCCCAACCTCGCAGCGCATGGACAAGAACGCCGCGAGTCCGGAGCGCCGCGACTGGTGGCTCGCCCGGCTATCGCGTTGCTACGAGCTACTTGCCTAGGGAGGCGGGTAGAGGAACAGCGCGACGCTTGAGGCCGCGATCGTGCGCGAGTGATACGAAGCGTCGCCGCCCCAGTTGTACTCTTCGAGGTCGACGGTGCCGTCACCGTTGACCGACTTAACGTAGGCGACGTGGTTGCCGGTGAACCACGCAGTGGCGCCAGGCACCGGCGTGGTGCTGGTCTGCCACCCGTTGTTGTTCCACGCGCGCGCCCAGGCGTAGGCCGAGCCGCCACCCGGAGTCATATTTGACCAGGTGTATGCGAACGGGCCGGTGGCGCCGCGGTCGCGGTTGATGCGCCACGCGACGAAGTCAACGCATTGGCGGGTGACGTACCCAAGGGGCGACATGCCGCCGCCGGATGTGCGCCACGGGTAGTCGTCGCCAGCCTGCTGCGGCTTGACGACACTGTACGCGCCAGCGCGTGCGTTTGCCGCCTTGCGGGCCGCGATCTGGGCGTGGGTTTCAGCGGTGAACGCACTTCGCGTGATGGCGACTGCTGCCGCGCCGGTGGCATCCACCGACTGGCCGTCGGCTTGGATCCTGACCGGGGCGGCGAGCTCGATTTTCGTGTCGTCGCCGAACGGCGTGACGCCAGCGGCGATCGCGGGAATAGAGCTCGCTAGGAGAAAGCCCGGAATGAGAATCACGGTGCCGACACCGAGCACACGCTCAGTCAAGCGACGCTTGACCGCTGGTGGCCGAACAACGACGAAAACCGGCGCTGTTACCTCGGCTGGAGCTGCGACAACGGCCTTGCTTTTGCGAAATTTGACAAGCACGAAGGTGAATCCTTAACGGTGAGTCGCGTGCGCAGGAGAAATCGGGCACCAACCACGAGGCAGTTACGAATATGTGGACTTAAATCACCGTAGGTCATTTTTCGCCGTTTGTCGCATTGAGCGCCCCGCTTTGGGGTGACTCACAGGGTGGAGGAGAGGCCTATAAACCCGAGTACGCGTGCAATCCCTTGAAGAAAAGATTCACGATCGTGAAATTGAAAATGACGGCGCTGAAGCCGATCAGAGCAAGCCAGGCAGAACGGGATCCGCGCCAGCCGCGGGTCGCGCGAGCGTGGATGTAGCCGGCGAAGATGGTCCAGATGATGAAGGTCCAGACCTCTTTAGTGTCCCATCCCCAGTATCGACCCCATGCGCGTGATGCCCAGATGGCGCCGGCGATGAGGGTGAAGGTCCAGAACACAAAGCCAATCAGGATCGTGCGGAAGGCCAGGCTCTCGAGGTTTTCGGCCGAGGGAAGCGTTGCGATGAAGCGCGGAGCGCTGAGACCCGCTTCACGCCGCGCTTGTAGCAACTGGGTGACAGAGAGGCCAGCGCCCAGGGCGAAGAACGCCGTGCCGAGCACGGCGACGAAGACATGGATGACGAGCCACACCGACTGCAAGGCATCGGGCAGCGGAACGACGTCGACGTAGAAGTTGACGGTCGCGACGCCGAGCGCGATCAGTGCGAACCCGACGATGAAGGCGCCGAGAAAGCGCAGGTCTTGCCAGAACTGTATGGCGAGAAAGACGCCGACGATGATTGCCGTCGCCGTGAGCGTGAACTCGAACATGTTGGCCCACGGCACGCGACCGGCCGCGAGGCCCCGAAACAACGCCGCGGCGGCGTGCAACGCCCACGCGAAGACCGTGAGCACCATCGCCGCCCGCAGCGCCGTGCTTTTTACCGCAGTCGTCCCCTCGCTTGCGGTGCGCGTGGCGAGATCAATCGTGAAGGCGACGAAAGCCGCCGTGTAGACCGCCATGGCCGAGTACACCGCGATCAGCGAATAGAGGGCGAGGGTATCGGTCACGGTTTCAGCCTAAGCGAGAGCAGCTCGGCGTGTTTGCGCGCGAGCTCGGCGACGGCAGCATCGAGGGTCGGGTCGTCGCCTCGCGCGAGACCCGCGTATTCGATGCGCGATCCGGCCACCTTCACCCACAGCCGTCGGCGCGGAATGAACAGGCTCGTAAGCAGGCCAGCGACGACGAGCAGCGCAAAGCCGAGCACCCATAGCTGTGCGGGGTCGTGGTGGACGTCGAGCGAAGCGAAGCGCTTGACATCGGTCAACTCGATCGTGCCTAGGCCGTTGGGCAGCTCGACTTTGTCGCCAACCCCGAGCTCGAGCGCCGGGGCCGCGGCGTCGCCGCCCGCGATCGCGGTGAGGTCGTCAGCCTTGAGCACGTAAACCGAGCGCGCGACGCCCTCGTCGAGCCCGAGGTCGCCCTGGTAGACGCGAAGGGTGAGCAGCGGCGCGAGCAGGTCGGGGTAGCCAGACGCGAAGGCTCCCGAGTCGAGAGTGGCGACCGTTGGGTAAAAGAAGCCGACCATGCCCAGCTGCTCGGCCAGCCCATCCGGAATCTTGATGACGCCGAGGGATGTGAGCTTGGCATCCTGCGGAAGAAACGGCACAGAGTCTGTCCAGACAACCTCGCCGGCAGGGTTGCGCACGATAAGAGTCGGCGCGTAGCCGTTGCCGAGAAGGAAGACCTGCGTGCCGCCAATCTCGAGCGGCTCATTGACCTTGATCTGGTTCTGGCGCGGTTCGGCGCCTGGCAGCGTGGTTGTCACCGACGCCGTGAAGTTGCTCGGCTGCCCGATCGCGTTCTTGTTCTCGAGCTCGTACTCGACGCTGAAGTCGTCGAGCGCAATGCGAAACGGCACGAGCGAGTCGCCGGTGAAGAACCGGCCTGGGTTAAACGAGTCGTAGTCGCCGAGCACGTTGACAAATTTTTGGCCCTCGACGATCACGCGTTGGCCGGTGTAGCCGAAGCCACCGCCGAGCCCGACCGTGACGAGCACTCCAATGAGGGCGGTGTGGAAGACGAGATTGCCAGTCTCGCGAAGGTAACCGCGCTCTGCGCTGACCGAGGCGCCATAGCGCTCGACGCGATAGCCCTGTTTGCGCAGCAGGGTGGTGGCGGTCTCGAGGGCGTCGTCGGCATCCGTCGTCAGTTTCTGCGAGGCGAAAGCGGCGAGGCGGTTGAGGTTCGCCGGCGTCCTTGGCGGCCTCGCCCGAAGCGCGACGAAGTGGTGCCTGGTACGCGGAATCACGCAGCCGATCAGCGAAATGAACAGCAGAAGGTAGATCGCCGAAAACCACACAGAGCTGAAGGTGTTGAAAACACCGAACCAGTCGAGCACCCGATAGAGATCGGGGCTGTTGACCCGAAACTGCACGACGCCGTTCGGGTCGGAAGTTCGCTGGGGAACGAGCGACCCAGGAATCGCCGCGAACGCGAGCAGCAGCAGCAAGAACAGCGCGGTGCGCATGCTCGTGAGCTGGCGCCAGAAGAAGCGCGCGTACCCGCCGAGTCCGAGCGTCGGCTGCGTGATCGGCGCGTTCGTCTCGGGCGCCGGGCTGTCGTAATGATCAGAGGGGCGTGACGTAGACATTGATCACCGCCCCAAGCGCGCTCATGAAAAGCGACCAGACGCCGGTGAGCATGAGCAGTCCGATGGCGATGAGCATAGCTCCACCGACAATATTGATCGCGCGGATGTGCCGCTTCACCCACGCAACGCTCGTCGCCACCCAGCCGAACCCGAGAGCAATAAGTACGAACGGGATGCCGAGCCCGAGCGAGTACGCGACGCCGAGCAGCGCGCCCTGCCACGGCGAGGCACCGTCAAGGCTGAGCAGAGTGATGGCGCCGAGGGTTGGGCTGATGCACGGGGTCCAGCCGATGCCGAAGATGACACCGAGCAGCGGTGCACCGGCCAACCCGGTGCGCGGCGCGAAGCCGGGCTTGAACGTGCGCTGCATAAAAGAGAACTGCCCGATGAAGACGAGACCGACCGCGATCACCACGACGCCGGCGATGCGAGTGATGAGTTCGCGGTGCACCACGAGCCACAGGCCGGCCGAGCCGGCCACGGCATTCATGGTGACGAAGACCGCCATGAATCCGAGAATGAAGAGCGAGACGCCGAGAAGGAGGCGGGCGCGGCCGACTTTGCCGCCATCCGCCAGTGCACCAACGTAGCCGAGGTAGCCGGGCACGAGGGGAAGCACGCACGGTGACAGAAACGAGACGAGCCCAGCGAGCAGCGCGATGGGCACCCCAATGAGCAGCGGGCCAGCGACGAGCTCGCCCACGTCAGTCGGCCTCGGCGATCGTTTCGGCGATGGTTTCCGTGATGATCGTCTTGAGCGTCGACGGGTCGATGCGCCCGAGGAACCGCGCGGCGACCCTGCCTTGCGCGTCGATCACGAGAGTCGTCGGTACCGCGTTCGGAGCGACGGTGCCGGCGAAGGCAAGCAGCATGTTGCCCTCGTTCGCGTCGATCACCGAGGGGTAGCTGATGCCCTGGTCTTGTTCGAAGAAGAGCGCGGTCTCTGCCTGATCGCGTACGTTGACCCCGAGAAATGTCCCGCCTTTGCCGTCGAATTTCTGGAACAGCGCTTCGAGGTCCGGCGCCTCGATGCGGCACGGCGGGCAACCCGCGTACCAGAAGTTGAGCACGAGCACCTCGCCCGCGTACTGCTCGCTGCTGACGGTCTCGCCAGCGGCGGTCACCCCCTCGAAGACGACGGGTTCGCCCCGGTCGACCTCCTCGATGAGGGTGAGCGTGCCGTCGCCGGAGATGTAGTTCTGGTTGGTGCCGTTCGCATACTGCTCGGCGAGCGGATCAGCCGAGCAGCCGGCAAGCACGAGCAGGGTGATCACTGCGGTGATGAGGGGCTTCACACCGCTCCAAGGTCGACAGATGCGGCGAGTAGTTCGTGCGCTGGGTCCTGGTAGGCGACCTCGACCCATCCGCTCGCTCGGCGCTCAAAGCTCGTGATGCTCGACAGGTGGCAGCGGCGGTGGCCGGGGTGGTGCGGAAGTGGCTTTCTGTTGATGCGCCGGGTCGCCATCCAAATGGGGGCTTGGTGGCTGACCATGACGACCTCACCACCGTCGGCGCTGTGCCACGCGTCGTCCATCGCGGCGACGACGCGGGTGGCAATCTGCGCGAACGGCTCGCCCCAACTCGGGCGCAGCGGGTTGTAGATGAAGCCCCAGTACTTCGGGTTGCGCAGCAACTTCGCGCTGACCCCGCGGGTGCCCTCGAACTTGTTCGTCGGCTCGATGATGCGGTCTTCAGTAGCGATCGGCAGCGCGAAAAGTTCGGCCCACGGCGCGGCCGACTCTTGCGCGCGAAGCAGTGGGCTCGCATAGAGGGCCGTGATGGGCCGCTCCTTCATCGACGCGGCAGCGGCAGCGGCCATGCGGTGCCCGAGTTCGGAGAGGTGGTACCCGTCGAGGCGCCCGTAGAGCACGCGGTCTGGGTTGAACACCTCGCCGTGGCGCACGAGGTGGAGGCGGTCTGCGGGCACCACTCAAGTCTACGTTTCGCGTGAGCGGGCGCTGCCGCCCTCCGGGCGCGCGGCTGCTCTGGCGCATAACTCCTGCAGATTTTTGGTCGGGCGTCGCGCCCGTCGCGCCGCCCCCGTTAGCAACTCAGGCAATTCGCTGCGAAACGCCCGATTTTGCCGCCACTTTCAGCGCAAAGCGCGAGTTTGCCTGAGTTGCTAACTGGAGCCGCTCGGCGCTCGGCAAAAAAGTGCAGGAGTTATGCGCAACCCAGCCGGGGTGCCACAGCCCATTCATTGTTATATCCCGATCAATGGAGTATCGTTCGTGGCATGGCCAGACCACAGATGCAAGAACCGACCGTGCTGATACTCGCCGCCCTCGCCGAGGGGCGAAAGCACGGCTACGCACTCATCAGCGATGCAGCAGAGATGTCGGATGGGCGGGTACGACTCAAAGTCAGCACGCTGTACGCGGCACTCGAGCGTCTCGCTCGCGAAGGCCTAGTGGAGCGCGCTGGCGAAGAGGTCACCGACGGGCGTCTGCGGCGTTTCTACGAGCTCACCGGCGTGGGCCGCGCGGCGCTGCAGGCAGAGGTCTCGCGCATGGAGGCGCTTGCACGCCAGGCTTCGGCGCGACTCGCCCTGCGCCCGTTGACGTTGGGCATCGCGTGACTCTCGACTGGTCGACTCGCGGCGCACTGCGCCTGTACCCCCAACGCTGGCGCAACGAGTTTGAGCAAGAGGTGATCGGCACACTACTCGACGTCGCCGAGGCCGAGAAGCGCAACCGGCCGCCGCTGCGCGAGCTTTTTCCGCTGGCTCTTCGCGGCGCATGGATGCGGGCTCGGTCGTCCGTCGTGTTCTGGGTCGGGCTCGCCATCATCGCGGTCATGGTGTGGGTGCCGGGGCAGTCGTTTGACGGCTTCCTCAGCGAGCGCTACTGGCCCGTGATGCTCAGCCGAGCCGGTATGGGGCTGATGTTGGCGCTGCCGCTGGCCGGCGCATCCGTCGCGTGGCAGACCGGGCGCCGGCGCGCGAAACGGCCCCTGCCTCACCGAATGCGCGAGCTGCTCGGCGACGCCACCGGGCCCGCCGCGTTCGTCGCAATCGGCTACCTCGCCGCGGTCGGCGCGCAGATCGCGGCCAGTGGCTGGCCGGTGACTACGACCACCGACTTGCGCAGCACGCTCGTGTACTTCTGCATGCTGCTGGCTGCTCTCGCCGTTGGCGGCCTGGTCGGCACGATCGTGCGGGCCGTCGTCGCCGCCCCGATCACGTGGATCGCGTTGAGTCTGTGGTACCTGCTGCCTCTTTCTTTCGAGGAGGAGGTGGGCAACCTCAGCGGAAGCTGGCTGCTCATACGCCCCCTCGAAACGCTGGGTGACGCTCTCGCGCCAACGCCTTTCGCCGTCGTTTCGCTCACGGCGGCAGTACTTGCGGTGCTCGCAGTCGCGCTCACAATCGTGAAGGTCACGCGCGGGTGGTTGTGGTTCGGGGCGATCTTCGCTCTGGTCGCGGTCGCCGTCTCCGTCAACGCGCGCTCCGTCACGGGCTGGTGGCCGGACGACGGGGTCGCGAATCGCACCGACGAACTCGTGTGCGCCGGCGATGCGCCCCGCATTTGCCTGTGGCCAGAGCAGGAGGCGGCGTCGGGCGAACTCGTGCGAAGCACACTGAGCGACGCATACGAGAAGGCGCTCACCCTCGGCATCCCGGTGCCAAGCGACATCGGCATCTACTACCGGCTGTCGGCGTCCCCCGACCAGCTCATCGCCAACTACTCGGAGACCTTGATCGGCCAGTTCGGTTGCGACTTGAGCGACCATCCAGACCTTGGCTTCATGCTCGAGTCTTCAGACGACCGCATTCGGGCCGAACTCAGTGCCGGCTTCGCTCTCGCCTTCTACCTCGGTGCAGACCCCTCGACGGTGTGGACAATCCAGACCGGCGGCGATGCGAGCGGCCCAGCGGAGAACACCCTTGGCCTCGACGAAATGAAGGACTACTTCAACGTGCACGACGAAACCGAAGCCAAGGCCGCTGTGCTCGCCTGGGCCGAGCGCGGCCCGACCTGCGAGTAACCCGCCGCGCATAACTCCTGCAAGCTTTTTGGTCTCCCTCGCATTCGGGCCCTGAGCGCCCCCGAATTCACCGCGGGCGCGAAAATTGCAGGAGTTATGCGCAAGCACTCCCGCGGGGAGCACCTGCGAGTAAGCCCACCGCGCCCCCCGGTAAACTCGGGTCTCGTGACTCAACGCACCCTGATCAAGAATCTCGCCGCCACCGCCGAAGGGCCGGTGTCAGTCTCTGGCTGGGTCGAGACCGTGCGCGATCAGAAGAAGGTGCAGTTCGTCGTGCTTCGCGACGAGTCGGGCGCTACCCAGCTCGTGCACCCCCGCCTCTTCACAGAAGACGGCACACCAGAAGAGGACGCGCTGGCCGACACCATCTCGGCCCTCACCCTCGGCAGTTTCCTCACCGCAACCGGTGAACTCAAGCACGACGAGCGGGTCAAGCTCGGCGGGGT
>JANONY010000125.1:0-14297 GCA_031421055.1 Actinomycetes bacterium
AATCGTGCGATTCATCGTCGTCTCCATTCGGCCGACGCGGCATGGATGCAGATCCAGCCGCCACCATTGCGGTCCTCCACCAGCACAAACTCGATTTCGATTCCGTCGCGATCCTCACCGATGAGAAGCTGCGCTCCTCCTCGCTGAATCTCGATTACCTCAGCTCGCTCGAGTGCGAAGCTCAAGCGATCCAAATCTCGGATGTGTTTGCGCGCTGAGCGGATGATCCGTATCCTGTGCATTTTTCGATCATGTACTACATCACCGACACTACTCGGTGTGGTGGTGGCAGTCAATCAGCGAGGCAGCCGCTGGCAGAACGGGCAGAAATGCGAGCCGCGGTTCATGAACCGCTCGCGCACGATGAGCCGACCGCACCGGTGGCACGGCTCGCCCTGCTGCCCGTATGCCTTGAGCGAGCGCTCGAAGTAGCCGGAGGCGCCGTTGACGTTCTTGTATTGCGCGTCGAAACTCGTACCGCCCTCGGCGAGCGCCTGATGAAAGACCGCGCGTACCTCGCTCAGTAGAAGCGTGGCCTTCGCTTTCGAGAGGGTCGCCGTCGGATGGTCGTAGTGGATGCGCGCGCCCCACAGCGCCTCATCGGCGTAGATGTTGCCGATGCCGCTGACGAGCCTCTGGTCGAGCAGTGCGCGCTTGATGCCGGTGTTGCGTTTCGCGAGCCTGCTCAAGAATCCAGCCTCGTCGAAGCGAGGGTCGAGCGGGTCGCGGGCGATGTGCGCAACGGCACTCGGCACGGTCTCGCCGTGATCGGTCGGCACGAGTTCGTCGATCGCCATCGACCCGAAGATGCGCTGGTCGACAAAGTTGAGCCGGCGGGGTCCGAGCGTCGGGTGTTGAAGCTCGATGCGGATTCGCGTGCGCAGGTCTTCAACGCCGGGATCACGCAGCAGCACCTGGCCGCTCATGCCAAGGTGCACCACGAGCGCGTCGGCCGTGCCAAATGCAGGCGATGCGCTCGCTAGAGGTGCGCTCGGCACCGCAATCTCGCGGGTGTGGGTCTCGGGCACCTGCATTTGGCAGGTGAGCGGGATCCACATGAACTTGCCGCGGCGCTGCGGAACGCCGAACTCGCTACCGACAAGGCGCTGCACGAAGTCCTCGCTCGGGCCGTCGTGCCGGCGCAGCGACCGCTCATCGAAAATCTCGACGGATGCGACGGTTGCGCCGGTGACGACCGGTTCGAGCCCGGCGCGAACAACTTCAACCTCGGGCAGTTCGGGCACGAGGCCAGCCTGTCACGAGCTAGACCTGTTCGGTCTGCAGGCCCGTCCACGCCTCGAGCGCGGCAGCCATCTCCGCCTGCTTCTTGCTCGAGCCGTGACCGGTCGAAATCGCGATGCCGTCGAGCAGCACGCTCGCGGTGAAACGCTTGAGGTGGTCTGGGCCGCTGTCGGTGACGAGGTAGGTCGGCAGACCGTATCCCCGTTGGGCGGCGAGTTCTTGCAGGCTCGTCTTCGGGTCCATCGCCGCGCCGAACCGGTCAGGGTCATCGAGCAGAGGGCGAATGAGGCGCAGCACGAGCTCGGCGGCGGCCTCGCCACCGAGCGAAACGTAGGCGGCTCCGATGACGGCTTCGACGGCATCCGCCAGAATCGACGACTTTTCGCGCCCGCCGGTGAGTTCTTCGCCTCGACCGAGGCGGATGTGTGCGCCAAGTCCAATGCGGCGGGCAACCTGGGCGAGCGCGACGGCCGACACGAGGCTCGCGCGGCGCTTGGCGAGGTCACCTTCGTCGAGATCCGGATTTTCGTTGTAGAGCATGACCGTGACGGCCTGCCCGAGAATCGAGTCGCCGAGAAATTCGAGCCGCTCGTTGTTGGCGACGCCGCCATTCTCGTACGAGAACGAGCGGTGTGTGAGGGCGAGCTCAAGCAGATCTTCGCCGATTTCGACGCCAATGGCGGTCGACAAATCGACACGTGGTGCAGCACTACCAGCCACGAGCTGACCTTCCGTTTAACCAGAGACGAGCTTTATACGGTGTTGCCCGCAGGGCAAACCCATAAACGCTAAATGTCCGCGACCTTGCGACCCTTGTACTCCATGTACAGGGGCGTGCCGGTGGAGTCTTCGACAACCTTCGCACGGTGCGGGAGGCTGTAAACGGTCTTGCCGTTCTCGACGGTCTTCACCAAGGTGGGGGCGGTCGCCTTCCACTGGGCGCGGCGCATGCGGGTGGAAGCCCGCGACATCTTGCGCTTGGGTACAGCCATTGGTTTCTCTTCTCTTTTTCAGTCTTCGGTGTCGGTTGCCTGGAAACCTTCGAGGGCAGACCACCGTGGGTCAGTTCTCTCTGCGGGCTTTCTGTCCGGGAAATCGGCCAATTTCTCGCCCGTTTCCGGATCAAGACCTGGACAATCCGGGCGACAGACCGGTTGGAACGGTAGCGCCAGCACCACCGCATCCCTGACCAACGGCTCGAGATCGACGTGATCATCGACAACCGTGTAGTCAAAAGCTTCGTCGAAAGAATACGCGAAAAGCTCCGCGATATCGACTCGGAGCGTGTCTGCGATGCGGTCGAGGCAGCGCGTGCACTCGCCCTCGACGAATGCATCAGCGATCGCGGTCACCAAAATGCCATCGTGCAGCGACTCGAGGCGCGCATCCAGATGGATCGCGGCGCCCTTCTTAACGCCGATTACGGCATTGCCGAAATCCTCGCTCGCCGTCGCGTCGATCTCGCGCTCGCGCATCTCACCCGGGCGGTGCATGAGGTCGAAGACCGGCACGTTGAGGGGGGTGGGAGTGGACGCAGACACGAGAGGCGAGTTTACCCGGTCGGCGGGCTACTGCGCGGCGTGCGCCGTCAGCACCTCGTCGTAGATCGCGAGGGCGCGAGCAACCTCGTCAGCGGTCACCACGCACGGCGGCACGACATGGATGCGATTCTCGACCACAAAGGGCAGCAAGCCGGCCGCCATCAGCGCCTTCTTCAGCTCGCCAACGATCGACACCGCGAGCGGTTCGCGCGTGACGGGGTCGGCGACGAGATCGAGGGCCCAGAAGACTCCGACGCCGCGCACCTCGCCGATGACGGGGTGCTTCGCGGCGAGCGCCTCCAACCCCGGCCCCAACACGTCGGTGCCGATGAGGGCGGCGTGCTCGATGATGCCCTCCTCGTGCATGGCGTCGATCGACGCGACGATCGAGGCCATCGCGAGCGGGTGCCCGCTGTAGGTGAGTCCGCCAGGAAAGACCTGCGTGTCAAACGCCCGCGCGATCGACTCCGACATGACGACACCGCCGACCGGCACGTAGCCAGAGTTAACGCCCTTGGCGAAGACGATGAGGTCTGGCACCACATCGAACTGCTGCCACGCGAACCACGAGCCTGCACGACCGAAGCCGCACATGACCTCGTCGAAGATCAGCACAATGCCGTACTCGTCACACAGCGCGCGCACACCCTTGAGGTAGCCGGGCGGCGGCACGAGAACGCCCGCGGTACCCGGAATCGTCTCGAGCAGAATCGCCGCGATTGAGGCAGGGCCTTCTGATTGGATGACGCGGCGCAGGTGCTGCAGCGCGCGATCCGACTCCTCCTCTGGTGACGACGACCAGAAATCGCTGCGGTATTCGAACGGGCCAAAGAAGTGGACGTGCCCGCGCGCGAACTCGTTGGGGATGCGCCGCCAGTCGCCCGTCGCAACAATCGCCGCGCCGGTATTACCGTGGTACGAGCGGTAGGTGCTGAGCACCTTATCGCGCCCGGTGGTGAGCCGCGCCATGCGAATGGCGTTCTCGTTGGCGTCGGCGCCGCCATTGGTGAAGAACACCTTGCCGAAGGTGCTGCCAGCAAGCGAGAGGATGCGCTGCGCCGCCTGCCCACGAGTCAGGTTGCCGATGGCAGGGCCGACAGTTGCAAGCACGGCCGCCTGCTTCTGAATAGCCTCGACCACCGCGGGGTGGCTGTGGCCGATGTTGACGTTGACGAGCTGGCTCGAGAAATCAAGATACTCTTTGCCGTCGAAGTCCCACACGACAGAACCCTTGGCGCCAGCGATGACGAAGGGGGTGAGGCTGCCTTGCGCGCTCCACGAGTGAAACACGTGCGCGCGGTCGAGGTCGTAGGCGAGCTGGCCGTCGGCTGGGTTGAGGTCGTGCATGGTTGAGCTCCTTTTAGTGAAGGGTGGCCGCGCCTGTGCCTGGTTCAAGCGGGCGGGCCACCCTTCACCCTAGTTTGGAATTACTTGCCGCCCTCGGTGAGCACGACGTCGATCGGCGTGTAGCCGCTGTCGATGTCGATGCCCTCCTCTGCGAGAGCGTTGAGCGCCTTCTGGATGTAGTCGTTCGAGTACGCCGACGCGCCCGGCTCTGCGGTGATGAGCGGCAGGCCGTCCTGGTTGATTGCCGACAGAGCGCCCGCGACGGTCTTCTCCCACGCGGCTTGGTCGATGACACCGAAGTCGCCGCCAGCCCAGATGAGCTTGTTGACCTCGTTCATCTGCCAGAGCTGATGCGTCGGGCCGACGGGGAAGGCGAGCTCAGCGTTGACCGCAGCGTCGTACGTGATTGCCGCAGCCTCTTCTGGGTTATCGCGCGCAAAGACCCAGCCCTTGATGACGGCCTTGAGAAAACGTACAGCGGCGTCAGCGTAGGCGGGGTCGTCGAGGCGAGCCGTGTCGGCCCAGATCGCGTCTTGCAGCATGCCACCGTCGGTGTCTTCATACGACACGACGTCGAAGTCCTCCGGCTGGTAGAGCTCACCGGTTGCCGGATTGACGACCTCAAGAATCTGCGCCCACTCGTTGTAGGTCATCGCCTGTGCGGCGTCGACGTCACCATCGAGCAGAGCGTTCATCGAGAAGTCCTGCGTCGTGATCGAGACGCTCGAGGCGTCGAGACCCTCGGCCGCCATCGCGGCGAAGATCTCCCACTCGTTGCCGTAGCCCCACGAGCCGATGCGCTTGCCCTCGAAGTCGGCGACGTTGTCAACGCCATCACCGGCAAACGAGACTTGAAGGGTTCCCGATTTCTGGAAGACCTGCGCGATGTCGGTGAGTTCAGCGCCGGTGCCTTCGAGCGTGCCGAGTACCTTGGGCACCCACGCTACGGCGAAGTCGACGTCGCCAGCCACGAGGGCGTCTTGCGGAACGATGTCGCCACCAGAGGGGATGATTTCGACGCTATCGAAGCCCTCCTCCTCGAAGTAGCCCTGATCGAGCGCAACGTAGTAGCCAGCGAACTGGGCTTGCGGCAGCCACTGCAACTGCAACTTGATCGAGGTGATGGGTTCGAAGTCGGCCGACGGGTCGGGGCCAGCTGCCGGAGCGGAGCACGCGGCAAGCGCGATACTCGAGACAACAGCGAGGGATGCGGCGGTGAGGCCGCGGCGAATGCCGTGTTTCATGTGCTGTGTTCCTTTCGTGATTGGTGGAGCCGGAGTGCCGGTTAGACCGGCGTTCGCCTCGACACGAGCCGCTCAAGAAGCGACGTGACGAGGAAAAATGTGAGACCGATGGCGATGCCACCAGCGACGTAGGCAAAGGCCAGTGCCGCGCGGCCAGACTTCGCGTAGGTCGCGATCGAGGTGCCGATGCCGTCGGCCGGCCCGCCGAAGTACTCGGCGACGAGCGCTGCGATGACGGCAATCGAACCCGCAATACGCAGCCCCGTCATCAGATAGGGCAGCGCGGTCGGAAGGGTCAGCACGCGAAAGGTCTGCAGCCGCGTTGCCCCGGAGGCGCGCAACAGGTCACGGTGCACCGGACGTGTCTGCCGAAGCCCCCGCAGAACGTTCACGAACACGGGCACGAAGGCCGCAATCGCGGCCACCGACTGCCGCCCGAACTGGCTAGACGCCCCGAACATCGTGTTGAGAATCGGCGTGAGCGCGACGATTGGCACGACGGCTATAGCGGCAACGAGCGGCGCGAGCATGCCGTCGATCGGTCGGGAGGTCGCTGCGAGCGCCGCGAAGACGATTGCCGCGATCGTTCCAATAGCAAGACCGAGCAGTGCGTTGACACCCGTGATGCGCATGTCGTCGACGATGATGCCAGAGCGAAGAACCAGCTCGTTGGTGATCGTGATGGGGCTCGGAAGTGCGCGCGGCGCGGCGTTCAGCACGTCGACCAACAGGATCCAGAGCAGCACGATGATCACGCCGACAGCGATCGGCGCGGCCACCCTCAGGGCGTTCATCGCTCGTTCGCCCGTTCGACCGGCGAGCCGTGCAGCGCCTCGCGCACGGCGGTCACGCGTTCAAAGTAGGCCGGCGATTCGCGTAGCGCTTCGTCGCGCCTAGCGAGCGGGACCTCAAGCACGTCGGTGATGCGGCCGGGCCGCGGGCTCATCACCACCACCCGGTTGGAGAGAAAAACCGCCTCGGGAATCGAGTGGGTAACAAACACCACCGCGGCGCCGGTCTCTGCCGCGATGCGGGTCAGCTCGGACTGCAGGTATTCGCGCGTCATCTCGTCGAGGGCCCCGAACGGCTCGTCCATGAGCAGTAGGCGCGGTTTCTCTGCGAGCGCGCGGGCGATGGCGACGCGCTGCTGCATCCCCCCAGATAGTTGGTCGGGGTACCGATCGACGAACTCCGAAAGCCCGACGAGCTCGGCGAGCTCGGCGACCCGCGTCGCCCGGTCAGCGCGTGCCATGCCGCGCAGTTCGAGCGGAAGCTCGATGTTGCCAGCCACCGTGCGCCACGGCAGCAGCCCCGCCTGCTGAAAGACAATGCCGTAGTCCTGATCGACTCGCGCTCGAGCGGCTGGCTTGCCGAAAATCTCGAGCTCGCCGGTCGAGGCCGTGTCGAGGTCAGCGATCAGGCGAAGCAGGGTCGACTTGCCGCATCCGGAGGGCCCGATGAGCGAGACGAACTCGCCAGCTTCGACGGTGAGTTCGACCCCGGTGAGGGCGACCACCTCGCTGCCCTTTGCTGCGAATGTCTTGCCAACTGCTGATGCGCGTACCGCGAATTCAGTCACTCGGTTGCCTCTCCTCTTCGGTAGTTCTTCAAGCTAAAGCCCACAAGCGCGACGGTGCCAGCGGCCACAAGTCCGATGGCGATTGACCCGAAGGTCGGCCCCCAGGGCGCGGCCGGGTCGCTCGATCCCTGCCCGGCCAACTGGATGAGCATGCGGCCAATTCCGCCCCGCATGCCGATCGACACTTCTGCCACCACCGCGCCGACCACGGCACTCGCCGCTGCGAGCCGCAGCGCGGGCAAGAGATGCGGCACCGCGGCCGGGATGCGCAGCCGAAACAGCGTGGCCCAATAGCCGGCCGCGTAGCTGCGCATGAGGTCGAGGTGAATTCGGTCGGGCGATTCGAGGCCGCGCAGCACACCAACGGCGATCGGGAAGAACGCGAGGTAGGAGGCGATCACCGCAACTGAGAGCCACTGCGGCCACGGAAAGCCGCCGCGGTCGATCTGGCTGCCGATGCTGCTGAGAATCGGCGCGAACGCAATCAGTGGCACCGTCTGGCTCACGACGATCCACGGCAATAGCCCCCACTCGGCAAGGCGCCAGCGCTGCATGACGGCGCCGAGCAGGGCGCCGACCAGCACACCGATGAGCCAACCGACCGCGGCGATGCCGAGCGTCGTGAGCGCGGCGGTGATCACCGGCACGATGAGGGGCGGGGTGTCGCCGCCGCTCGTCGACTGAAAGAGCCGAGCGACCATGTCCCAAATATGCGGCATCGCGCGGTCGTTCGTGCGGGGCAAGAGCATGGCGCCAGAGCCCGTCTCGCCCTCGACGGCGCCAACGACAAGGCCTGCCGACGGACCGACAAATTTGTACAACTCCCACACTGCGACTAGGCCGACGACGCCGAGGCTGCCCCAGGCCAAAGCATCCAAGCGATTCGCGGTTGCGCGTCGCTTGTGCACGGGAAGCGTCATACCTTGGCGACGATCTCGTCGCGCAGCGCCGGAATCACCGTCTCGCCGTAGACGCGCAGCGTCTCTTCCTTGTTGTCGTGCTGCAGGTAACCGGCGAATTGGTCGACGCCGAGCGCCTTGAGCGCATGCAATTTTTCGATGTGCTCTTCCGCAGTGCCGAGCACGCAGAACCGGTCGACGATCTCGTCTGGCACGAACTCGGTGTGCGAGTTGCCAGCGCGCCCGTGCTCGTTGTAGTCGTAGGCCTTACGGCCGGCGATGTAGGCGGTGAGGTCGCTGGGAACCGCGCTGTCCGAGCCGTACTTCTCCACGATGTCAGCCACGTGATTGCCGACCATGCCGCCGAACCAGCGACACTGGTCGCGCATGTGCTCGAGATCCTCGCCAATGTACATCGGCGCCGCGACGCAGAATTTGATCGACATGGGATCACGCCCAGCGTTATCAGCAGCATCCCGCACCGTCTGGATCATCCACTTCGCAATATCGAGGTCGGCTAGTTGCAAAATGAAGCCGTCGCCCACCTCGCCGGTGAGTTTGAGCGCGAGCGGGCCGTACGCGGCAACCCAGACATCGAGGGTGGAGCCGCGGCTCCACGGAAACTGCAGTTGGGCACCGTTGTACTCAACCGATCGCGAGTTCGCGAGCTCACGGATGACGTGGATCGACTCTCGCAGCGCCTTGAGCGTCGTCGGCGACCCGTTTGTCACCCGCACCGCGGAGTCACCGCGGCCGATGCCGCAAATCGTTCGGTTGCCGTACATCTCGTTAAGCGTCGCGTAGATCGAGGCGGTGACCGTCCAGTCGCGGGTCGCCGGATTGGTCACCATCGGGCCGACGATGATGCGGTTCGTCTCGCTAAGAATCTGGCTGTAGATCACGTACGGCTCTTGCCAGAGCAGGTGCGAATCGAAGGTCCAGACGTGGCTGAACCCGTGCTGCTCTGCGAGCTTGGCGAGGTGCACCGTGCGCGAGGCCGGCGGGTTGGTCTGCAGTACTGCTCCGAAATCCATCAGTCTCTTTCTCGTTCGTCGGTGCTTTGTTGGCAATGCTGAGGCTATAACCGTCGCATTGCCAACAATGGGGCGCGCGGCCCCGAGTGTGCGTCAAATCAGGTACTGCGAGAGGCCGCGCTTCAGGTAACGGCCGTCTCCGGCAGACCCAAGGTACTCGTCGTTGTCGATGACGATCTTGCCGCGCGAGAGCACGGTGTCGACGTGGCCGTCAATCTCGAAACCCTCCCACGCCGAGTAGTCCATGTTCATGTGGTGAGTTTTTTCCAGGCCGATGGATGTGTGCCCGGCCGGGTCGTAGACCACAATGTCGGCGTCCGCTCCCGGCGCAATCACGCCCTTGGTGCCATAGAGCCCGAACATGCGCGCCGGCGTGGTCGAAGTGATTTCCACCCAGCGCTCGAGAGTGATCTGCCCGTCGACGACGCCCTGGTAGAGCAGGTCCATTCGGTGCTCGACCGAGCCGATCCCGTTCGGAATCTTCGAGAAGTTGTCGAGGCCTAGGTCTTTCTGGCCCTTCATGCAGAACGGGCAGTGGTCGGTCGACACCATCTGAATATCGTTGGTGCGAAGGCTCTGCCACATGTGATGCTGGTGCCCTTCCGCGCGCGACCGCAACGGAGTTGAGCACACCCATTTGGCGCCCTCGAAGTGCCCCCACTCGTTGCTCGACGCGCCAAGGTGTTCTTCGAGCGAGAGGTAGAGGTACTGCGGGCACGTCTCGCCGAACACGTTCTGGCCGATGTCGCGCGCCGCGGCGAGCTGCTCGACCGCTTGCTTCGCGCTGACGTGCACGACATAGAGCGGTGCGCCCGTGAGGTGAGAGAGCATGATGGCGCGGTGCGTCGCCTCCTCCTCCATCTGCCACGCGCGCGCGACCCCGTGGAAGTACGGGTCGGTCTTGCCTTGCGCGAGTAGCTGTTGAACCATGACGTCGATGACTGGGCCGTTTTCGGCGTGCATCATCGTCATCATCCCGGTCTCGGCCGAGACCTGCATGGCCTTGAAGATTTGCGCGTCGTCAGACATGAATACACCCGGGTAGGCCATGAAGAGCTTGAAGCTCGATACGCCCTCCCCCGGCAGCGCGCGCATTGCCTGCAGCGAGTCGTCGTTGACCTCGCCGATGATCTGGTGAAAGCCGTAGTCGATGGCGCAATTGCCCTCGGCTTTCGCGTGCCACGCAGCGAGGCCGTCCATCACCCGCTCGCCGTAGGTCTGCACGGCGAAGTCGATAATCGTGGTGGTACCGCCCCAGGCCGCTGCGCGCGTGCCTGATTCAAAGGTGTCGGATGCGGCGGTGCCTCCAAACGGAAGCTCCATGTGGGTGTGGGCGTCGATCCCGCCCGGGATCACGTATTTGCCGGTGGCATCGATGACCGTGTCGACGCTCGAAGCGAGGTCGGAGCCAAGCAGCACCGATCCAGGTGAAAGCACCCCGACGATGGTCTCTCCGTCAATGAGCACGTCGGCCGCCGAGCGACCTGTTGCGCTCACAACCGTGCCTCCGGTGATGAGTGTCGTTGCCATGACTACGGCTTCACCGTCGAGGTGTAGCTCTCTGGGCGACGGTCGCGGTAGAACTGCCAGTCATCGCGCATCTGCTGCACCATGTCCATGTCGAGGTCGCGAATGATGATCTCTTCGCTCGTGCCAGAGCCGCGCTCGCCAACAAAATTGCCGCGCGGGTCAATCACCTGGCTCGTGCCGTAGAAGTCGACGGCGAGTTCGCCGTACTCGTTGTCTTCACGACCAACGCGGTTCGGCTGAAGCACGAAGTAGCCATTGGCCACCGCGGCGCACGGGCCCTCGACCTCCCAGAGGCGGTTCGAGAGGCCGGGCTTGGTCGCGTTCGGGTTGAAGACCATGTGCGCGCCGTTGAGCCCCAGCTCACGCCATCCCTCAGGAAAGTGCCGGTCGTAGCAGATGTAGACGCCGATTTTGCCGACCGCAGTGTCGAAGACCGGGTACCCGAGGTTTCCTGGACGAAAGTAGAACTTCTCCCAGAAGCGATCGAGGTGCGGGATGTGGTGCTTGCGATATTTGCCGAGAATCGTGCCGTCGGCATCCACGACGACCGCGGTGTTGTAGTACACGCCGGTGATGTCTTCTTCGTAGATCGGAAGGATCATCACCATGTTCAGCTCTTTCGCGAGAGCGGCAAACCGCTGCACGATCGGGCCGTCGGCCTGCTCTGCATAGCGGTAGTACTTCTTGTCTTCTGTTATTCCGAAGTAGGGACCGTAGAAGAGTTCTTGAAAGCAAATCACCTGCACCCCGTCGGCTGCAGCATCCCGAGCGAACTGCTCGTGCTTGTCGAGCATCGAGGCTTTGTCGCCCGTCCATGTCGTCTGGGTGATTGCCGCACGAACTACAGTCATGAATTCCTCCGCTACAGACCCCAAGTATTGGGTGCCTAGGTTTCACTATTGTTTCTCTTTGTCGACGCGAGGTAAATAGACCAAGGCATCGTGATCGCTTCTCAACAACGTTTGTTGGTGGCCGGGCAGTGCGCGGCGCTGGCTAGCGCCTCCGCCAGCCGGCGACAGAGGCCGGGGCGAAGATCGCCCGCACGCGTTGTCTGGCTGTGGCGCGGCTCACGACGTAGCGCCGAAGTACGAGAAGATCGTCGATGGCGGCTGGTTGCGAGGCGGGCGAATACGCCGTCGCCTCGATGCCGTTCCGCAGGCGGGCAAGTGCGGGCACTACCTGCGGTGGCGCGCCACGACGCAACCGATCTGCACACTCGCGCGGGGTCGCTGTCGCAACATCCCAGCCGTAGTCGACCGCCGTGTCGACGAGCTCGGTCCAGGCGTCCCAGGCGGAGCCGGTGCGTCGAACGCGCCACGAACGACGCACCCGTCGGATGGTGCGCCGCGCGAGCGGCACCAGCGGAAGCAGCAACACGACGAGTACGGCGGCGAGCAACAGGGCGACGATGATCGTGGCCACGAGCAGGCTGGAGTTGCTCGACGATGCACCAGGCGCCACCGCGGTCGGCGACGGGCTCGGCGTGCGCGTCACGGTGGCGCTCGGCGCCGCGCTCGGTGCCGCAGACGGAGCAGCAGACGGCGAGTCTGTGGGCAGGTCTGGGCTGGCCGCCGTGTCGAACTGCGGCACCTCGCCGCGCGACACTGTCGGCTCGAAGCGCACCCAGCCGAAACCGTCGAACCAGAGTTCTGGCCACGCGTGCAGGTCGCGAGTAGTCACCTCGTAGTGAGCGGGCACGTCGTCGGTCTTCTTCACGAGGGAGCCGGGGGTGAACCCGACTACGATGCGCGAGGGAATGCCCAGCGACCGCGCCATCACCGCCATTGACGATGAGAAGTGCACACAGTAACCGCTTTTTGCCTCGAGAAACAGGCCGATGGCCTCGGCGCTCGTGCCGTCGTATCCCGCTTGCACTGGTGCGAGCTCTGAGTAGCGAAAGTCGCCGCCGGTGAAATAGTTTTGCAGCGCAATCGCCTTGTCGAAGTTGTTGCTGGCGCTGCCGGCTACAGCATTTGCTGTCTCGCTCACCGACGCAGGCAGACCGTCTGGCAGCGCGAGGTAGTCGACGACGGCGACACCGAGACCGGTGCCGACCGTGACGCCGGTCGCCCTCAGGTCTGCTTCTGAGAGCACCGGGCGCTCACTCAGCACGTCATATTTCTCGCCCCGCGCGCTCTCGGTCGCAGACATGATGGTCAGCGTCGCCGGGTCGAAGCTCCAGTCTTCGTCAGCGCCGGTGACACTGCGCGGGGCGTAGGGAACGGGCAGCCAGTGGCCACCCATGCTGCCGACCGCGATTGCTACCGTGGTTGTTGTGGTCTCTTTGTCGAGGTTGAGGCCGGGGATCGATCCGATGCGTTCGAGTGATTGATTGGTGAAGGTCTTTGCCGGTGACGGCGACCACTTACTGCCCCTGAAGTCTTCGATCGTCGTCAGGCGCAGATACTCACCGTGGTCGCTATCGGTGACGTAGCTGAGCACGTCGAGCTCAGTGCCCTGCCGCAGATTCTCGCCCAGATTGATGAATGCGCTGACGTTGACAGCGAGGCCGGGAGGGCCAAGCTGTTCGTTCTTGTCGATGATCGGTGGCAGCACCAGCGGCAAAAGCAGGGCGAGCGCCACCGCTGAGGCCCCAACGCCGGCCGCGCCGCGAGTGCGCGATTCGCCGAGGGCGAGGTAGAGAACGATGAGGTACGCACCGGCCGTCAGGCAGAAGAAGAACGGATCGCCGACCCCGGGCGCGAAAAACGTCGGCGCTAGCAGCACCCCGAGCAGCGGCACCCCGACCAGGGCAGGGCGTGCCGCCACCTCGGCGGTGCTGTCGATGAGCATCGCGAGCAGGGCAGCACCCACCGTGAGCAAGAACACGATGCCTGGCACCGGATCCGCCGGCACCGACTGATTGTTGATCGAGTAAAACCCCTCGCCGACGAGCCGTGCGAATACGCCGAATGCCTCGGGGGTCGGAATCACCAAAAGGAACGCCTCACCTGGGGCGAAGCTGAAACTGAGGCTGCCCAATAAGACGACGAGGCCGGCGATCGGCGCGAGCACCGCAACCCGCGTGAGCGAGCGGACGATTACCATCCCAACCACGGTCATGGTCGCCACGCTGACGGCGACGAACCACCACGAGCTATCGTCGAACGCCTCCCCGAGATTGCCGAGCGCGGCGGCGAGGCTTACGAGCAGGGCGATTGTTATCGGCCACCGCGGAGGGGCGCCGCGCTGACGCGGACGGCGCGCGGCAGTCTCAGCGGTTGACACTCGTGGCCCCGAGTTCTTCTGCGAGCACACGCCAGGCGACGACCGGGTCGACGTAGGTATCTACCGGGATCACGCGCCACCCAGCAAGACTCAGCTCGCCGGCGACGCGGCGCGAGGCACCGACGAGAAAGACCACCCCAAGCTCGAGTGGGCGGCGCAGTGCGAGAAGCCACTCGAGCGTGTCGGCGTCAGGAGTCGAGATGATCGCGAACACGGGACCGTCGGCGGCCGCTGCGCTCGGGCGACCGCTCGCCTTCTGCAAGCGGATGCGCGCGAGCGAGAGCAAAAAGTCTTCTTCGCGACCGGCCCGCGCCTCGGCATCAGCGAGCCCGGCGATCTGCGTTTCGGAGGTCTCGACCACGTGCACGACAAAACCAGCGCGGTGCAAGTGCACGCCAACGGATGCGAGCATAGAGACCGCCCACTCGAAGCCATCACTGTTCTCACCCCACGATTGCGTGAGATGCGCCGTGCCCCAGTAGTCGGTATAGCCAGCCTCGCGAGTGTCGACCACAATGGTCGCCTCCGGGTAGACGCGCTGCTCTTCTTGCCGAACCATGAGCTGGCCGTGGCGCGCCGACCCCCGCCACTGCACGCGACGCAAAGCAACGCCGCGACGGGATTAGCGCGTCATGATGTCGTGGCTGGTTGCG
>JANONY010000126.1:0-1735 GCA_031421055.1 Actinomycetes bacterium
CCACGATAGGAAAACAAGCAACGCGATCCATCTAAAGTCCTACCGAACTCGCCTTTCACCGCGCTATCCCTACCGAAGCGTCGGCGTGGACCGCATTCCAGGCGTTTCTCCGCTCCTTTGACAACAACTTACTAAGCGCACATACTATCCGTATGAACATCACACTTGGAACCGCATCGGCCACGTCCACCGGCACCCCCGCCGCCTTCTTCCAGCGCTGGATCGACCACAGCACGTGGGGCGAATGGAGCCCCGACACCGACTGGGTTCGCGTCGACGGCGCCGTCGCTCTCGGCGCCACAGGCGTGATCAAACCGACCGGCGGCCCGAAGACCCGCTTCTCGATCTCGGCGCTCGAAACGAATCTCGAATACACCGACACGAGCTACCTGCCCGGCGCGCGACTCGTGTTTCAGCACCTCGTCGCCGCCACGCCTCGTGGCTGCGAACTCGAGGTGCGCGTCTCGATGTCCGGCCCTCTCGCTCGCCTGTGGGCAAAGATCATGGGCGGCGGGTTCCGCGAGTCGACCCAGGCAGACCTCGATCGGCTGGTCGGGCTCGTTGAGGCGCCGGTGCCGGCCCGATGACCGCCTGGCTCGGCGTCGTGCAGGCCGACCACGTGCGCCGCGGCGTCTCGCTGGGCATCGCCCAGCTCGGTCACGGCAAGCGCATCGGTCTCGCCAAGCTGAAGGCCGGCGTCTGGCTGGTGTACTACTCCCCCAAGACCTCCCTCACCGACGGAGCGCCGCTCCAGCAGTTGACCGCCATCGGCCAGGTGGCGGATGGCGAGATCTGGCAGGCCGATGAAGGAATGTTCCAGCCCTACCGGCGCCGCGTTCGCTACCTGGATGCACATCCGGCGCCGATCGCCGGGCTGGCGCTCGACCTCACCGCGCAACCGCACTGGGGATACCAGCTTCGCCGGGGCCTCATCCCGCTGTCTGACGGCGATCTGACCAAGATCAAGGAGGCGATGACCGCGTGACGGCTCTAGCGACCGAGTTCGAGGACGAAGCAGAGAGCACGGGCCTGGCCCTGTGGCGCGTCACCAATCGTTGGCAGGCGGCGCAACGGGCGACGCTCGCACCTTTCGATCTGACGCACGTGCAGTTCGTGCTGCTCGCCTCACTGACCTGGCTGGATGCTGAACCCCCCACCCAGAACGAACTCGCCGCCCACGCCGGCACTGACCCGATGATGACATCGCAGGTTCTGCGCGCACTCGAGGCCAAGGGGCTCGTCGAGCGCCTCGCTCACCCGACGGACGGCCGGGCGCGACTGCTCAGCGTCACGCTTGCTGGGCGCGAGCTCGCGAACCGCGCGGTCGTCGCGGTGGAGGCGTGCGACGCGGCGTTCTTCGCGCCGCTCGCCGCTCGCGGGGTCTTCACGAAGGAGCTGGGGCGGCTAACTGCCCAGTGATCGAGCCATCTCGATCAGCTCGCGCGCATGCGCGAGCCCGCTCTCAGAATCCTGTAGCCCCGAGAGCAAGCGCGCCATCTCGGCGATGCGGTGCTCACCATGCAACTGCTCGACGCTGGATGCCGTCACGGCCCCGTCGCTGTCTTTCAAAACCCGAAGATGGTTGGTCGCAAACGCGGCCACCTGCGCGAGGTGGGTGACAACTATCACTTGGGCGGTGCGGCTCAACTGCGACAGCCGGCGCCCGATCTCGATGGCGCTCGCACCGCCAACGCCGGCGTCGACTTCGTCGAAGATGAACGTCGGCACAGGATCG
>JANONY010000127.1:0-4424 GCA_031421055.1 Actinomycetes bacterium
CAGCCGCGCCGCCGACCGCGGCGCGCACTGCACCGTTTACCAACGCTGCACCGCTAACAAGTGAGTGCGCCCACGCCGAGCTTTACCTCATTATCTCTGCGATAGACACTGCCTGGGGCGGGACTGCTCTCGACTACTAGGCCGACGAGTGGTGGATCCAGCGTGACGACACAGTAATCAGTCACGTTGTTGAATCCGGCGCCGTTCAGCGTCGCCTCCGCGTTGCCCGGCGGCGGATTGCCGCTCACCACATCGGGCAGGGCGCTCATCGAGCCGTTGCTCGTGTAGACCGTGACCGTCGTTCCGCTCGCGAGCACGCTGCCCGGGCCAGGGCTGGTCGAGGCGACGAGCCCGGCTGTAATGTCGGAGTCGACCGCGCCGCCGTCGACAAACATCAGGCCGCGCGCCTCGATGATCGCCTTGGCGTTTTCGAGAGTCTGCCCAATGAAGTTGTCGAGCACCACTCCCGTGCCGCTCAACATTTTGGCCGAGGGCACCGGGAAGGCCCCACCGGGGTAGATCTTGTCTGCCGCGAGCATGACGGCCTTGGAGACCGCGTGCCTGATGGTTCCACCGCTGGCGGCGGCGTTGCGGTAGTTACGCATGGGAAAATCGCCGATGATGTTGCCCACCCAGGTGACGCTTGTCACCGTAGTGCTGGTGTTGACTACCCAGGTCTGCTTTGACGAGTCGGTGGTACCCGTCTTGCCCGCGTGCGGGATGCCGTCGCGCGGGTTAGCGCCATAGTTGGCCATTGCGCCCTGCATGGCGTGGAGGGCGCCCGCGGCGACTTCCGGGTTGACGAGGCTCGGCTTGCACTTCACTTCTTGACCAGGCAGCTCCTCCAGGTTGGAGCCGATTCCCCGAGTCACCTTGGTCACCGCAATTGGATCGCAGGTTGTACCACTGTTGACGATCGCCGCGTACGCGGTCGCGAGCGACATTGGCGCGATGTCGTTCGTGCCAAGAATGGACGATGGGTTGGTGCTGAGTTCGTCTTCGACTTTGTCAACGCCTGTTGTCTTCGGGTCGTCGACGCGAATTGCGGTGTGAACGCCGAGACTCTCGGCGATCTTCTTGGTCTTGCACAAATCGAGCTTCATCGCCATCGACACGTACGCGCCGTTGACCGAACCAACCGTGGCCGCCATCACCGTGCGCGTGCCCGACTCGCCAGAGTCGTTGCGGAACTTCCACGGTCCACCCCATGTGCCAGGTTCTTGACAGGTATCGAGGAACGAGGCCTGATTCTCTGTACGTGCCTGAGCGTTGACCACCTCGTTGAGGCCATGTCCGCTGTCCAGCCAGTTGAGCAGGGTGAACGGCTTGTAGGTTGATCCGACCTGGAAGCCGCGGGATCCGCCGTACGGTTCATCGGTGTTGAAGTTGATGGCGGTGTAGGCGCTACCGTTGCCATCCTGCGTGTCGTCGAATCCCTTGTTCTGAGCCATCACGAGAATGCGACCGGTGCCGACCTGCAACACGATCGATGACGCGCCGAGCTGCAGCTTTGTCTCCTCCGGCGGAGCGTAGGTACGAAGAGTGGCCTGGGCGACCTCCTGCAGCTCGAGGTTGAGGGTTGTGTAGATCGAGTAGCCGCCAATTTTCCAGTTTGCCAGGCGCTCGTCTTCGTTGTCGCCCAGGGCCTTGAGGTCTTTGACGCTCTTCACGATGTAGTCGCAGAATTGCCGTGCCGACTCGGGCTGCGCCACGATGCAGCCGTTTCTCGCTGGAGCGAGCGTCACGGTCGTCTCATCGACCGGAACCTTGAGGGCGTCACGGTACTCTGCTTCGGTGATCATGTTCTCGCCGCGCATGGCGCCGAGAATGATGTCGCGGCGATCGCGGTTCGCGGCGTAGTTGTCAGGCGTGTTGAGCGCGCGTGCTCCCGGCTTCTGCACGATGGCGATGAGGCTCGCGGCCTGTGCGAGATTGACCTCGGCGGCGCTGACACCGTAGTAGCGCTGCGCGGCCGCTTCGATGCCATAGGTGTTTCCGCCAAAGCCAGCGATGTTGAGGTATGCGAGCAGAATCTCGTCTTTTTTGTAGGCCTTCTCTAGCCCGATGGCGAGCTTCATCTCTTTGAGCTTGCGGTCAAGCTTTGTCCTCTGCGCGTCTTTCAGTGCCTTCTGGCGATCATCCTCAGTGTCGAGCTGCAGCGCGCGCTGAATGAACACGTTTTTGACGAACTGCATCGACAGCGTGGATGCACCAGACGCGACGTCGCCTTCAACGGTGTTCTTGAGGGCCGCGCGAACGAGGCCCTGAATGTCGACTCCGCCGTGCTCGTAGAAGCGGCGGTCTTCACCGGCTACGGTCGCATCTTTGACGACTTGTGCCACCTCATCCCACGCCACCTCTTCGCGGTTCTGGCTGTACACCGTCGCGATGACCACGTCTTCGCCTGCCGCATTGGTTGCAATGATCCTGTTCTCTTGCGGCTGTTCGCCGATCACAAGAGTTTCTGGGAGGCTCTCGAATATGCCGATGCCGTTGCTCGCAGTGACACTGGTCAGCGCGACCGCCGGAGTGACCATGACCGTGACGAGGATTCCAGCGAGTACGCTGAAACCAAGCATTCCTGCGATAGCTCCGACGACGCCTTGAGACTGGGGATTCTGGGCAGACATGCCCCAAATCTTACGCGACAAAGCCGCAACCAACCTGAGGGAAAGCCGAGGAAATGACCACCTGGGAATATCTGACAACGCCGCTGATGATCCACAATACAGCGGCGATTCTGAACAACTGGGGTAGTCAAGGTTGGGAACTCGTGCAGGTTATTAACGGCCCAGAGGGCGGCCTCGTCGCCTACCTCAAGCGCCCGATCGAGCAGAAAGATGAAGCATGACTATCGAGGCACGACTCGCTGAACTCGCCATAACCATTCCTGTACTAGCGACGCCGGCCGGCGCGTACGTGCCCTACGTCGTGACCGGAAACCTGGTTTTCACGGCCGGCCAGCTGCCATTCACCGACGGCGCACTGCCTGCCACCGGCAAACTTGGCAGCGAGATCAACGCCGAAGACGGCAAGGCCTACGCCCGCACCGCGGCCCTCAATGCGCTCTCTGCTGTGCAGGAGGCGATCGGATCGCTCGACCGGGTCACGCGCATCGTCAAGCTGGTCGGCTTCGTCGCTTCAGACCCGTCGTTCAGCGGTCAGCCCGGCGTGATCAACGGCGCCTCCGAGGTGCTCGGCGAAATCTTCGGCGACCTCGGCAAGCACGCGCGGAGCGCCGTCGGCGTCGCGGTGCTGCCGCTCGACTCGCCCGTCGAGGTCGAGCTGATCGTCGAGTTCGCCTAGCGCGAGTCTTCAATCCGCGTAAGGGTTACCGTTGGGTCAACGCTGTGATGGAGTACCGCAAACACATCAACGACGGCCGCGTCGTCGTAGGTGCGAAACCACACGTGGTAGCGATATGTCGCGAAGCTCTCGCGTCGAACCCCGAGCTCAACCTCTCGCCGAAGTAGGGGGTTCTCTGCAATGAAGCGGAGAGTCGCATAGAAGTCATCGAGATACGGCTGAATATCTGAGAAGTGTTCTCGATCCTGGAGCCAGCGCAGGGTGCCGTCTCTGTCTCGACGCGCATTCGCGAGGAGCCGTACTTCGATACTCACCCCCGCGGGAATCGACGCGCGCGAACCTCGCGTTCGTCGTCCTCAGCCGTGACGTAGTTCTTTGCGGGTTCGTCACCCATCTCAGCCAGTCGGTGGCGAATCTCGACGAGAGTGGTCGCGGGTATGTCGCCATCGACAGTTGTCTGAGCAGCGCGAACGAACTCGCGTCGCTCGTCGGCGTCGAGACTCAGGAACTGCTCGAACAGGGCTATGTCGACCATGAGGCCATGGTACTCGCCGCCTCTGACGCGCTACCTACTTCAGCTTGTCGGTGATCAGGGTCATCACGTTGCCGTCGGTGAGCGTGGTGGTGTCGCCGAGTTCTCGGCCCTCCGCAACATCTTGAAGCAGCCGCCGCATGATTTTGCCAGAGCGGGTCTTCGGCAGTTCGGCCACCACGAAGATTTGCCTCGGCCGCGCGATTGCGCCGATCTGCTTGGCGACGTGGGCGCGCAGCAGGGTCTGGGCCTCATCCGGAGTCTGGGCGTCGGCCTGATCGGCGCGCAAAATTACGAACGCGACAACCGCTTGACCCGTGGCCTCGTCGGCGGCTCCGACCACGGCGGCCTCCGCAACGATTGGATGCGACACCAGCGCCGACTCAATTTCTTGAGTGCTCAGTCGGTGGCCCGACACGTTCATGACATCGTCGACCCGGCCGAGCAGCACGATGTCGCCGTCGGTGTCGACGTGGGCGCCGTCGCCGGCGAAGTACTTCCAGACGCCGTCTCTGCTAAAGCGTGACCAGTAGGTTTCGAGGAATCGCTCCGGGTCACCCCAGATGCCGCGCAGCATGCCCGGCCA
>JANONY010000128.1:0-12053 GCA_031421055.1 Actinomycetes bacterium
CTCAACAACGTCTTGACTCCGCTGCTCATGTCGGTGCATCTCATGCGGGACGACGAACCCAGGCTTGGCCAAGCGGCTTTGCTTGACGGCATGGAGGTAGCGGTGAAGCGCGGGGCCGAAATGGTGAGCCAAGTGCTCTCCTTCGCCCGCGGTGTTGACGGAGTGCACCACGTCGTCGACCTCGCCGATGTGGTGCAGGAGCTCTCGACGATGTCACTGCAGACTCTGCCGAAGTCGATTACCGTGACCACTCGGCTCGGCGAACAGTCTTCGATCGTCGGCGACAAGACCCAGATATTGCAAGTGCTCATGAATTTCGTCACGAATGCGCGGGATGCCATGGATGAGGGAGGAGAGCTGACTTTGTCCACGCGGCAGCACCTCATCACGGTCGCTGAGGGCGCCGCAATGGCGCTCGCACCAGGCGCCTACGCCTTGGTCACGGTAGAAGATTCCGGTGCGGGAATGAGCGGGGATGTGCTCGACAAGATCTTCGAGCCGTTCTTCACGACTAAAGCGATGGGTGACGGGACAGGATTGGGCCTCGCCAGCAGTATGGCCATCGTCAAGAGCCACGGAGGCGCGATCGTGGCGTACAGCGAGCAGGGTGTCGGCTCGAGCTTCACCGTGTATCTCCCGCTCGCCGGCGACGATGTAGCGGTGTCGCAGATTGACGCGCATGAGCAACCTGCTCCGGATGGTACGGGCGAACTCGTGCTGGTGGTTGATGATGAGGTCAGCATCCGCAATCTGGTCAGGTTGACCCTCGAGACGCACGGGTACCGGGTCGTGGAAGCAAGCAACGGTCGTGAAGCGATTGAGGAGTTTGGGCGTCACTCCGATGACGTTGCGCTGATTTTCACCGACATGATGATGCCCGTGATGGACGGCGCGGCCACGGCGGCCTACTTCTTCGAGCATCATCCGCACGTGCCGGTTGTCGCCGCGAGCGGGCTGAACGCCTACGGCGGACTCGTGCGCGCCAGCAATTCAGGAGTGCGCCGTTTCGTGTCAAAGCCCTTCACCACAAACACTCTGCTCAACACCCTGTATGCGGCACTTCATGAGTGAATCCAATCGAGAAGCACGCCCGCGCTAAGCTTCTTGTGGCTCCTCGCGTGGCGCCATCCAGGCCAACTCCCCCAGGGCGGAAACGCAGCAAGGGTAACCGGGCTCTGACGGGTGCGCGAGGGGTCATTTACGTTAAACCCCCCGTACGCTGAACCCGTGGCCACCAGCATTTACATCACCTCGTCTGAGGGGCGCTCTGGCAAGTCGACAGTGGCCCTCGGCGTACTGGACACGCTCGTGCGGCAAGCGCCGCGCGTTGGGGTCTTTCGCCCCATCGCCCGGTCGACCACCGAGCGCGACTACGTGCTCGACCTCCTGCTCAGCCGTGACGGCGTCATCCTCGATTACGACGAGTGCATCGGCGTCACCTACGACGATGTTCACCACGATCCGGAGGCCGCCCTCTCTGTCATCGTCGAACGGTTCAAGGCCGTCGAAGCCAAGTGCGATGCCGTGGTCATCGTAGGCAGCGATTACACCGATGTCGGCACGCCGACTGAGCTGAGCTTCAACGCGCGCATCGCGGCCAACCTCGGCGCTCCCGTCGTGCTCGTGCTGACCGGGCGCAGCGTAGACGACTCGCGCGGGCGCACGGCCGATGAGATGCGCCAGGTTGCCGAGTTGAGCATCCCAGAGCTCGCTGCTGCGCACGCCACGCTGCTAGCCGTGATCGTCAACCGGGCAGACCAAGGCGCTGAGGCGTCCATCGCGACGACGGTGCCGGTGTGGGCGATACCGGAAGACCCATTTCTGGTCGCCCCGACAGTCAATAGCATCATGGCGGCCGTCAACGGCGAGTTGCTGCGGGGCGATGAGGTTTTGCTGCAGCGCGAAGCGCTCGCTGTGGTCATGGCTTCGATGACCGTCGACAACGTGTTGTTGCGGCTCGTCGAGGGTGCTGTCGTGGTGGTGGCTGGCGACCGCTCTGAAGTGCTGCTCGCGGTGCTCACGGCGCACGCCTCTGCGACCTTTCCCTCGCTCGCGGCGATAGTGCTCAACGGTGGGTTCGAGGTGCCGCCCCAGATCGTGCGGCTGATCGAGGGTCTGGATGAGACGATCCCGATCATCCGCACCTCGCTTGGCACTTTCGCGACCGCCCAACGCATCAACCAGACTCGCGGTCGGTTGTCGGCCGATTCGCAGCGCAAGGTCGACACGGCGCTCGCTCTCTTCGAGCGCAACATCGACGCCAAGGCGCTGCTGGCGGCACTGAGCGTTGTCGGCACCGAGGTCGTCACCCCACTCATGTTCGAGTACGGCCTCATCGCGCGCGCGCGCACCGACGTCAAGCACATCGTGCTGCCAGAGGGCGACGACGACCGCATTCTGCGCGCCGCGGCAACCGTGCTCGCGCGCGGTGTCGCGCGGCTGACGATTCTTGGGCTTGAGAGCGACGTGCGCGCCCGTGCCGCCGGCCTCGGTGTCGACATTGCGTCGGCCGCTGTCGTGAGCCCGACCGACCCAGAACTGCGCGAACAGTTCGCCGCCGAGTACGCCCGAGTTCGCGCTCACAAAGGTATGACGATCGAGGTAGCCCGCGACGTGGTCACCGACGTGAGCTATTTCGGCACGATGATGGTGCACCTCGGCCTCGCCGACGGAATGGTTTCTGGAGCCGCGCACACCACCGCGCACACCATCAAGCCCGGCTTCGAGGTCATCAAAACCGTTGACGGTGTCAGCGTCGTCTCGAGTGTGTTCTTCATGGCGTTGGCCGACCGGGTGCTCGTCTACGGCGACTGCGCAATCGTGCCTGACCCAACTAGTGAACAGCTCGCCGACATCGCAATCTCGTCGGCCGCGACCGCGATGCAGTTCGGCATAGCGCCGCGCGTGGCGATGCTGTCGTACTCGACCGGGGAGTCGAGCGCTGGCGCCGACGTCGACAAAGTTCGCGCCGCGACCGCCCTCGTGCGCGAGCGAAAGCCCGACCTCGTGGTTGACGGGCCGATGCAGTATGACGCGGCAGCGGATCCAACGGTCGGCGCATCCAAAATGCCTGGCAGTGCTGTGGCAGGCCGTGCGACCGTGTTCATCTTTCCCGACCTCAACACCGGTAACAACACCTACAAGGCCGTACAACGCAGTTCAGGGGCGGTTGCGGTCGGACCGGTGCTGCAGGGTCTGCGCAAGCCGATCAACGACCTCTCGCGCGGAGCCCTCGTGCGCGACATCGTCAACACGGTTGCGATCACCGCGATTCAGGCGCAGGGCGCATGACCGCGGTCTTTGTCGTCAACTCCGGCTCCTCATCCATCAAATACCAGCTTCTCGACGTCGAGTCGGGCCAAGTCGAACTGACCGGACTCGTTGATCGCATCGGCGAAACGGGCGAAGCGCCGGATCACACCGCGGCCCTCGCGAGCATCCTGCCGCAGGTGGTGGGACGACCCATCGCGGCGGTCGGCCATCGTGTCGTGCACGGCGGCGCGCTTTTCGCCAGTGCGACCCTCGTCGATGCTGACGTCGAGGCCGCGATCGAGAAGCTGTCGGCGCTCGCGCCGCTGCACAACCCGGCGAACCTGCTCGGAATCCGCGCTGCCCGTGCCGCGCTGCCCGAGGTGCCGCACGTCGCGGTGTTCGACACCGCGTTTCACCAGACGATGCCAGCTTCGGCGTATACCTATGCGTTGCCGGTCGAGCTCGCTGATCACTATGGGGTTCGTCGCTACGGCTTTCACGGAACCTCGCACAAGTACGTCTCAGAGCGCACCGCTCTCTTTCTCGAGAAGCCACTGGATTCACTGCGCACGATCGTTCTGCACCTCGGCAACGGCGCCTCCATGGCCGCAATCGCGGGCGGAATTTCCGTCGACACGTCGATGGGGTTTACGCCGCTGCAGGGGCTCGTGATGGGAACCCGCTCGGGCGACCTCGACCCCGCCGTGCTCCTGCACCTGCAACGCGAGGCCGGCCTCTCGGTCGATGAGCTCGACGACCTGCTCAACAAGCGCAGCGGGTTGCTCGGGTTGACGGGCAGTGGCGACATGCGCGATGTACAGCGGTTCGCGATCGAGGGCGCCCCGGCTGCGGTTCTGGCTTTGCGCGTGTGGGCTCATCGCATCCGGCACTACGTCGGCGCATACACGGCGCAACTCGGGGGTGTCGACGCGCTCGTGTTCACCGCCGGCGTTGGCGAGAACAGTGCCTACCTGCGTTCGCTCGCTCTCGCTGGGCTGGAGTTTATCGGCGTCTCGGTCGACCCCGCCCTCAACGCCGCGCCCTCGCGCGGTGAGCGCCGCATCTCGCCCGCGGGTGCACCAGTCGACGTGCTTGTGATCCCGACCAACGAAGAACTCGAGATCGCGCGGCAGACGCTCGCGCTCGTGGGGGAGTAGGGCGCGCGGGTTCGTGTCGCCCGCCGACCACCCTCCCTCTCCCGCTCTCCGCACCCTCCGCAATCCACGATCGTGAAGCGCTGGTCGGGGGCAACGAACCGAGCGTCACCCGCGACGACTACTCTGGACTAGTGGTAACCGCCCTCTACCGCCGCTACCGGCCAGAGACGTTCGCCGAGCTCATCGGCCAGTCGCAAGTGACCGATCCGTTGCGCACCGCCCTGCGCACTGACCGGGTGAATCACGCTTATTTGTTCAGCGGGCCGCGTGGGTGTGGCAAGACCACATCCGCTCGCATTTTGGCGCGCTGCCTTAACTGTGCCGAAGGGCCCACCGACACGCCGTGCGGAGTATGCGACTCCTGTGTCGAGCTGAGCCGCGACGGCGGGGGCTCGCTCGACGTCGTCGAGATCGACGCCGCGTCACACAACGGTGTGGATGACGCCCGCGACCTGCGTGAGCGCGCGGTCTATGCGCCGGCGCGCGATCGCTTCAAGATCTTCATTCTCGATGAAGCCCATATGGTCACTCCTCAGGGCTTTAACGCTTTGTTGAAGATCGTCGAAGAACCACCGGAGCACGTCAAGTTCATCTTCGCGACCACCGAGCCCGAAAAAGTCATCGGCACGATTCGCAGTCGAACGCACCACTACCCGTTCAGGCTCGTGCCGCCCGCGCAAATGCTGGAATACATCCAGGGGATGTGTGAGTCAGAGAGCGTTACCGTCGAGCCGGGCGTGCTGCCGCTCGTCGTGCGCGCCGGTGGCGGGTCGGTGCGCGACACGCTCTCGTTGCTTGACCAACTGATCGCCGGCTCCGAGGGCACCAACGTGCACGGTGCCGATGACCAGACGGGTGAGCCCGTCCGGTATGAGCGCGCCGTCGCGCTGCTCGGCTACACCCACGGCGCACTGCTCGACGAGATTGTCGACGCGCTCGGCGTGTACGACTCTGGCGCGGTGTTCGGCGCTGTCGACCGGGTGATTCAGACCGGGCAAGATCCGCGCCGCTTTGTCGAAGACCTCCTTGAGCGGTTGCGCGACCTCATCATTGTCGCGGCGACGGCCGACCGCGCAGCGGCGGTGCTTCGGGGGATCCCGCAAGACCAGCTTGAACGGATGTCGCAGCAAGCGACCGTGTTCGGCCAGGCAGAGCTCTCCCGCGCCGCGGATGTCGTCAACGCGGCTCTCACCGAGATGACCGGCGCGACCTCGCCGCGCCTGCACCTCGAGCTCATGGTTGCCCGCATTCTCGTGCCTGCCTCTGACGAGAGCGAGCGCGGAGCACTTGCCAGAGTCGAGCGTCTCGAGCGGCGCGTTGGTGTGGAGGGCGCTGCTGTCGCCGCCGCCCCGCGGGTGGAGCCTGCTTCGCGGGTGGAGCCTGCTTCGCGGGTTGAGCCTGTCGGGACCCCCGCTGACAAACCGCCCTCCACCAAACCCATCGTCGTCGAAGAGTCAATCGTTGAAGAGATCAAGTCAGGCAAAGTGACCGCGCCTGCGAGTGAGCCGGTGCAGGTGCCAGCGCCCTCACCCGCACTCGCGGCGCCGTCCGCGCCGGTGAGCTTGCAGCAAGTGCGCGACGCGTGGGCCGAGATACTCAAGGTTGTCGAGAAGCAGAAGCGCAGCGCATGGACTGTCCTGCAAACCGCACAAGCACGCAATCTCGTCGACGACGTGCTCACCGTCGCGTTCGTCAGCGAGAACGATGTGGCGAGTTTCAAGCAGCCGCACCCCTCTGGCGAGGGTGTGAGCGAGTATCTGCGCACGGCGATTGTCGACGTGCTCGGCCTGCGCGTGAAGTTCATCGCACGGGTTGAGGCGACTGAGCGGGTCGAGATCCCCAAGCGGGTCGAGGCTGCGGCGCCCGTCATCGCTGAGCCGGCCGCCGCTGATACTTCAGCCGAACCCACCGGCTGGGCAGTCGCCACAATCCCCGGCGGAGAGCCGAAACCGAGCACGCGTGCGCCAAAACCGAGCACCCCGACCCCAACCGCGAGCGCCCCTGCGCCCGCCGTGAGTACCTCTACCCCAACCGCGAGTACCCCAACCGCGAGCAGTCAGCGCTACGGCGAGTCGGTCGTGCGCGAACTTCTCGGGGCAAGCTTTATCGAAGAGCAACCGCTCGCCCCGCGCGTCGTCCCGCTGCCGCGAGACGAGTAGCGCATGTACGAGGGCATCGTTCAAGAGCTCATCGACGAGCTCGGCCGCCTCCCCGGCATCGGGCCCAAGTCGGCTCAGCGCATCGCATTCCACATTCTGCAAACCGAGAGTGTGGATGTGACCCGCCTCGCCGAGGTTCTCACCGAGGTGCGCGAGAAGGTTCACTTCTGCTCGATCTGCGGAAACGTGACTGAGCACGAGCAGTGCTCGATCTGCCGGGATCCGCGGCGTTCGCCCGCTACTATCTGCGTCGTCGAGGAGGCTAAAGACGTGGCCGCCGTCGAGAGAACTCGGGAGTTCCGAGGGCTGTACCACGTGCTTGGGGGCGCCATCTCGCCGATTGATGGTGTGGGGCCAGACGATCTGCGCATCCGCCAGCTGTTGCAGCGCCTCGCCGACGGAACCGTTACCGAGGTGATCATCGCGACCGACCCCAACCTCGAGGGCGAGGCGACGGCAACCTACCTGTCGCGCTTGCTCGTGCAACCGGGGCTGCGCGTGACGCGCCTCGCCTCCGGTCTCCCGGTCGGCGGCGACCTCGAGTATGCCGACGAGGTGACGCTCGGCCGAGCCTTCGAGGGTCGCCGGGTCGTCGAGCACTAGCTCTCGCCAAACCACCCATTCGTCCCGCGTTGCTTCCGAAATGACGCAGTTCTCGACGCAGTAGACCGTATGCGCCCAGCGGCATACGTGCGGCCGTAACGCACAGCGGCAGGCGATAGAATTTCTGCTTGAGCAGTGTGCGCCCGCTGCCCCTTCGAGAAAATCCTGGAGTATCCGTGAGTCTGATTGTTCAGAAGTACGGCGGCTCATCGGTGGCTGACGCCGAGGGCCTCAAACGCGTCGCGAAGCGCATCGTGGCGACCCGCAATGCGGGGAACGAGGTCGTCGTCGTCGTGAGCGCCATGGGCGACACGACCGACAACCTTCTTGACCTCGCGCAACAGGTCGTGCCGGTCGCGAGCGGCCGTGAGCTCGACATGTTGCTCAGCGCCGGCGAACGCATCTCGATGTCGCTGCTCGCGATGGCGATCGAGAGTCTCGGTGTCGAGGCTCGAAGCTACACCGGCAGCCAGGCCGGCATGATTACGGATGCGCAGCACGGATCCGCCCGCATCATCGACGTCACCCCGCGCCGGGTGCGCGAGGCCCTCGATGAGGGCGCCATCGCGATCGTCGCGGGCTTCCAGGGCTTCAATCGCGGCACGGGAGACATCACTACTCTCGGCCGCGGAGGCAGCGACACCACCGCGGTAGCCATGGCTGCAGCGCTCGACGCCGACGTCTGCGAGATCTATACCGACGTCGACGGGGTGTTCACGGCCGACCCGCGGGTGGTGCCGAAGGCGCGCAAGATCGAGCGCATCACGAGCGAAGAGATGCTCGAGCTCGCCGCCGCCGGAGCCAAGGTTTTGTACATTCGCGCGGTGGAGTATGCGCGCCGTCACGGCGTGCTGTTGCACGTTCGCTCGTCGTTCAACGACAACGAGGGAACACTTGTGATTAGTCCGAAAGATGGAGAGAGCGTGGAAGAGCCAATCATCACCGGGGTCGCCGCAGATCTGAGCGAGGCAAAGATCACGGTCGTCGGCGTGCCAGATATTCCAGGTAAGGCCGCGCGTATCTTTACGATTGTGGCGAACGCCGGCGCCAACATCGACATGATCGTTCAAAACTCGAGCACCGCTAGCGGCCTCACCGACATCTCGTTCACGCTGGCAAAGTCGGGTGCGCAGGCAACCCTGGCCGCGCTCAGCGCAGAGCAAATCGAGGTCGGCTTTCATTCGCTGCAGCACGACGACCAGATCGGCAAGCTTGCCGTGGTTGGAGCGGGAATGCGCTCCAGCGCCGGCGTGACTGCGACGCTGTTCACGGCGCTGTTCGAGGCTGGCATCAACATCGAGATGATCTCGACCTCAGAGATCCGCATCACCGTCGTGACGCGCGCCGATCAGATCAACGAGGCGCTGCGCGTCGTGCACTCGGCGTTCGAGCTTGACGGCGACGAGGACGCCGTGGTTCACGGCGGAAGCGGGAGATAGCGCCAGCGATCTCTTCGGCCGCGCAGCGTTGCCGAGTATCAGCGACGAGAGCGCTAGGCGACCAACAGCGCCAGCCCGATCCCGATGCCGTTGAACACGGCATGGGTGACGATTGCTCCGCCCAGCCGCCCGGTCCTCACCGAGATGAAGCCGTTGACCGCGCCGACCATCAGCGTGCTGACACCGAGGATCACCAGAAAAACTGCGTCTGGCGATTGGTACATGTGCGCTAGGGCGAAGCCAGCGGCGCTGACCGTGATGCCGACAACGATCGCGCGCCGAGCCGAGCCGCCGCGGCGAAGCGTTCGGTTGCGCACGGTGCGCAACACGAGCCCTCGAAAGAACAGTTCTTCGACGAAGGGCGCTACCAGGGTGGCAAGCACAAACCCGTTGAGCACGATCCAGAACCCAGCAGTCGGCAACTCGAAGTTGCCCCGCTCTGGCACGTGGCCAGAGATGCCGACGACGACCGCGGCGAGGATGAAGAAGGCGACCCGGAGGGCGACGCCGGCGCCGAGGCCGATGGCGAGGTCGATCCACCTGAATCTCAGCCCAAAGTCGGCGGCAAGCGAGCCGATCCCGCGCCGACGCGCCGCAACCACGATGACGGCCGTCAACGCTGCGTAGGCGATGATCGAGCTGATGAAGCCAAAGGCGCTGACGGCATCGTCGCTGCCCCTGTCGATTGGTAGTACGACGGCCGCGATGATGGCGAGCACCAACGCGAGCACAAACACCCCGAACCCGATCGCGACCTCGCGCCACCCCCAGCGCACGCGCTCATCAGGCCGATAGGTCAGAAACGGCTGGGTGGATGGCACGGGGGGCTCGGGCGCGAAGGTCACGCCTAACAATAGACTTGAGATTCGTTTGACACCCCTGAGCACGAGCGGAACGCAATGAGCAACCTAGGAGTACGCATCGGCGTCGTCGGCGCCACCGGACAGGTCGGCACCGTTGTGCGCCGCCTTCTCGCAGAGCGCGACTTTCCGGTTGCCGAGATTCGCTTCTTTGCATCGGCACGCAGCGCTGGCACGACCCTTGACTGGAAGGGCACTGACGTCGTCGTTGAGAACGCAGAGACAGCCGACCCGAGTGGCCTCGATATCGCGATCTTCAGCGCGGGGGCAACAACCTCCAAGGCGCACGCGCCGCGATTCGCCGCGGCCGGTGTGCTCGTGATCGACAACTCGTCTGGATTTCGAATGGATCCGGAGGTGCCTCTCGTGGTGAGTGAGGTCAACCCGCACGCCATCAAGGGGGCAGTCAAGGGGATCATCGCCAACCCGAACTGCACCACCATGGCCGCGATGCCTGTGCTCAAAGTGCTGCATGACGAGGCCGGCCTCACCCGCCTCATCGTTTCTACCTACCAGGCCGTGAGTGGCGCTGGCCTCAAGGGCGGCGAAGAACTGCTCGCCCAAGCGAGGGCGGCAGTTGCGGGGGATGCCCTCGGCCTCGTTCACGACGGTTCTGCCGTCGAGTTCCCTGCTTCATCCGCGTTCCCGAAGACCATCGCGTTCGACGTGATTCCGCAGGCGGGCAACTTCGTCGACGACGGACTGTTCGAGACCGACGAGGAGAAGAAGCTGCGCAACGAGAGCCGCAAGATTCTCGAGCTGCCCGAGCTGCTCGTTAGCGGCCTGTGCGTCAGGGTGCCGGTGTTCACTGGCCACTCGCTGGCTATCAACGCCGAGTTCGCCTCGCCGCTATCGGTCGCGCGCGCGAAAGAGCTGCTCGCCGGCGCTCCCGGCGTGGTTTACACCGACGTTCCGACGCCGCTCGAGGCAGCGGGCAAGGACCCCTCGTTTGTCGGCCGACTTCGTCACGACGAGGGCGTTCCCGACGGCCGCGGTCTCGCGATGTTCATCAGTAGCGACAACCTGCGCAAGGGTGCGGCACTCAACGCTGTGCAGATCGCCGAGCTCGTCGCTGCAGACCTCGCCGCAGTGAACGCGTAGCGCAGCGCAGGTCCGGGCGCGGGACTGCACAGCCGTGGGGGCGCCCCCGCGGCGGCTGCCGTCGGCCGCCGGCCCGTCCCTCCCGCGCTTCGGTAGGTGATTGCGCCGACCGGGCGCTTCGGTAGGATCGGTGCCCGCGCATCCCATGTGCGTTCCTATCGAGGTGCTCGCGCCGGCCTCGCGGTCCGCAGTATTTCGAGAATTGCGGCCTCTACCGTGTTCCACTCGTACATCACCTGTTGGTAGTCGTAGCGCTCGACACGGTAGCCGCGCGCAGTGAGCCAGGCATCACGCCGCAAGTCGCTGAGACGCTGGCTGGCGTGCCACTCCTCACTGTCTGCCTCGATCGCGAGCCACCCATCGATGAGAATGTCGATCCGATGGTGCCCGACCGGCACTTGGATCTCGACGCGGTGTCCGAGCCGCTCAAGCTTTGCTCGCAGGCGAAGTCTCGTAAGCGACTCGGTGCCGGACTCCGCTTCGCCATGGATGAGGCGACGAGACCCCCGCAGTCGAGCCGGCAGTAGGTCGAACAACAGGGGTACCTCTCCGGCACGTAGGGCATTCGCGTGCAACGCGTGGTCGACAGCTGCGACGAACATCTCTTCGCTGTGCGACCGCGCGAATGAAGCGAGCGCATCGACAACTGAGACACGCCAATCGGGCTGCCCCGTGACCGGTGCTCGCTGAGTGCCCCAGTGCTTCACGACCCCATTCGTCGCGTGCTTGTATGGCGTAAATTGCGAAAGTGGCACGCGTGGTGTGCACACGAGGCCTGGGCAATTGGGTGGCACGAGCACGTGAATTGATCGATCGAGCCCGCGCCAAAGGCCGCGGCTGCCCAGAGCCGACGCGTCAGTCAGCACTCCACGGTGCAGCACCGCGATCACCGCATCGCGCTCCGCTGAACGAGTGGCGAGCCACCCGCGCGCCGGCCGTGTGAGCTGACCGGAGGCGATGGCCGTCTCGACGGCTCGCCGCGAATGGCCCGCGTCGCGCACGCGGTCGCTCCGCGCGAGGAAGCCGAGTTCTTGCATGTCGTAGTTCAGGTGGCGGGTCATGCGTACAGCATCCGCTTGACGCACGGTCGGTCGATGCCGCTGCCCACGGCTGGGGAGTATTTCAAGCCACAGACACGTGGGTAGGAGAAGTCGCAGCTAGGGCGGGCACAATACCTACCCGGGCGTTGCGAGTGACGGTGGGCCTACTCTGCTGCGGCTGCGGCGATTCAACCCCCCGCGTTGCCGAGTCGCCTCAGTAGGAAATACTGGGCCGGATGAGCCCCCAGGTCCTATCGAAGCGTCCACCCGGCAGAAGCTCCTACTCAAGCGCGGCGCGGGACTGCACAGCCGTGGGGGCGCCCCCGCGGCGCGGGGCGCGGCGCGGGGATGCACGGGGGCCCCCGTGGGGTGGGGGGCGGGGGGGGGGGGGCGCCGCCCCCCCGGGGGCCGGGGGCAACAGCGGGATGGGGTGGGGGGCGGG
>JANONY010000129.1:0-4529 GCA_031421055.1 Actinomycetes bacterium
CAATGGAGCGCACCTGCTCGGCTTGGGCCTTGGAGTCGACGGGCAGTCCTGTCTCGGTTGCGAGCAACAGCACCTGAAACGGGTACAGATCGCCGAGTTTGGATGTGAGAGGTACGACCGTGATCACACCTCGCCCGCGTCGTTGCGCCGAGATGTTCGCCGCGATGCTTGACACAATTACCGCTGGTCGTCGCTTGCCCTGCTCGGAACCCACCGGCGGAACTTCGAGCGTGACGTAGAAGATGTCGCCTCGCTCCATTACGCGAGACCGTCAGCCCGCGTTGCGTCCCAGATGTCGTCGCCTGAGGCGTCCCACTCGTCCCATGCCGCTGCATAGGAATCGACGTGCTTTTTGTCTCTCAATAAGCGAATCGCGGCATGCACAACGGCCGAACGCGACTCGTACTCGCCAGCCTTGGTTGCAGCGTCGACGAACATCACGTCGTCGTCGGGCAAGCTGATGCTCAATTTCATGGGGCGATGCTACCTGAGTAGCACCTAGGTGGTATCGCCTCCGAGGACAATTTCGATCTCATCCACGACGCGGCCGAAGTCTTTGCGGTTGTTGGTGTGAAAGCGGTCTGCGCCCCAGACCACGGCCGTCGCGAGATGAACGGCGTCGGCGGCGCGCAATGCGTACTTGACACCTAAGCTGACTGCCGCTGTCGCGATCTCTTCGTCGACGGGCTTGAGATCGATGTGAACAAGCAACCGCGCCAACTCATCGAGCTCTGCGTCATCACCGGTACGGCCCGGCTTGACCAGCGTCTCGGCGAGAAGCAATAGTGATCCAATACTCGCCTCCGCGCCTCGCAGCGCAGATTCCGCCTTTGTGCCGCGCGCGTCGCCCTTCGAGGCAAAGATCAGAACATCGGCGTCGAACGCGTCGGTCACACCTCGTCCCAGTGGTCGCGATCGCGGTCTCGGCGGATCTCGGCGACATGCGCATCGGCGTCGTAGTCGGGATTCGGCTTGAAGTCTTCGAAGCGAGCGGCGTTCAGCCGTTCCCTGAGCTTTCGCGCTTCGATGAGAACATCGTGGGTCTTCGTCTGCATCCATCGATCATGATCGACTAGAACAACCGCCGGAGCCCCGTGGCGCGTGATGGTGATTTCCTCGCCCTGTGCGGCGCGGTTGAGGAGTTGGGGCAGCGCGGCTCGCGCTTCCGTCAGCGAGTACTCGGTCATCCCGTAATTGTACAGCGTTGTACAGACCTAGTCGTTATCGGCCGGGGTCGCGTCTTCGTCTTCGTCGTCTTCGAAGGGGTCGACCTCGCTCGTGGCCGCGTCGCGCTCGTGAATGTGCGCGTGGCGATCCCAGTCGGCGAGCATCTTCTCTACCGCGGTGTGAAAGCGCGCCGTCGCCGCGCCCTGGCTCGTGTCGCCGAAGTGCCGCTTCACCCAAAACTCGAGGTTCTTCTGGGCCGAAGCGCTGTGCTGCACCCGGTCGACGATCGCCACGATGTCTGACGCGTCCGAAGCCGTCAGCCACTCGGCCGCGCCGAGATAGCCTTCCTCGTCGACCTCGGCGAGCGGCGAGGCAGGGCGAGCGACCAGCAGCGGGCGTCCGACCGCGAGGCGGTCGTAGATCATGGCCGAAATATCGGTGATGGCAACGTCGGCGGCCCAGAGCTGCCATCCCGAGGTCGGCCCGTTGTCGAAGATGTGGGTCGCGGTTGGGTCGGCAAGGTTTGCATCGGCGATCGCCTTGATGATCGCCTTATTGGCCGCGCGGTATGCGGGATCGACGACACCACTTCGCGGATGCGGCCGATAGATCACCCGGTGCGAACCGCTCGCGAGCAGGGACGTCACGAGCGCGACACCGTGGGAAGCGATTGACCCGTAGGCCGCGGCCTCGCGGTCGCCCTCCCAGGTCGGAGCGTAGAGCACGACCGTGCGATGGTCGGGCGTGTACGGAAGCTCGCCGGCAAAGTGGTCTGCCTGCGGGCGTCCGATCTGAATAGTCTTCTTCGCCAGATCGAAGCCCCAGAGCTTGCGCTTGAGGCGGTCGTGCGCCGCCTGCCCGGCGATGAGGCTGTAGTCGTAGGCCTTGAACTGGTTCGTCGTCATGTACATCTTGTCTGACTCGCCGTGGTTGATGAACACGTGCCACATGCGTCCATAACGAAACATCTGAAAGTTCTTGGCGTTCTGGTTCACGTAGAAGACGATGCGCGGGCGCTGCTCTGCGACGAAGTGTTCGAGGTCGGCGACCCGTCGCTTGTAGACCGTCGGCACGGGTGCCTCGTTGAGCAGCGTCATCGCTGTGCCAGGCGAGCGCGAGATGATCGCGAGCTCGTGCGTTTTTGCCAGTTCTGCCAGCGGCGCGTACCACTGCCGAATTTGGTAGAGATTCACCCGCGTGTCAGCGAAGTAGACGACTATGCGAAATTGCTCGGCCTCAAAGGGCGGCACAGCCGCAAGACGTTCCGTGAGGGCCTTGCGAGTGCGGCGCGAACGGAGCAGGTTGCCAACGAGCCGCCGCCCCGCCTTGAGGTCATTGATGAGGGGCACGCTCCCGATTAAAGCAGTGCCACCCGGCGCGAGCGCCCCCCGTTATCTGCCTGTTACGCTGGGGCGTGCCGCAGCGAGGATCCAGTTTCACATTTGCGGCGGGCAACGCGCGCAAAGTCGCGGCCCTTCCGCTCTACGCCCTCGGCGCGATTGCGAGTCTGGTGACTCGTCGGCGTGATGATGTGTGGGTGTTCGGTAGCGGATCCGGGCTCGGCGAGGGCGCGCTCGCGCTGTACGACCATGCCGCAGATCGCGCAATCACGCGCGTCTGGCTGGCGAGCACCGTGCGCGAGCTGGAGGACGCACGCGCACGCGGCATGACCGCGGCGCTCAAGCACAGCTGGCGCGGCTTTCGCCTCACCCTGCGCGCCGGCGTCATCACGATCACCCACGGCTTCGGCGACGTCAACCGCTTCGGCACCCGTGGGGCGTTCGTCGTGCAGTTGTGGCACGGCATTCCGCTGAAGAGAATTCAACTGGATTCGCCGGTCACCTTCGCCGGCCGCTTTCCGACGCTGCTGCGCTGGGCGTACGCGCGCAGCGCAGCGAACATCGACCTGATTGCCGCAGCGTCCCAGTGGTCGGCGGCACGGCTCGCGAGCGCGTTCGGGCTGTCGGCCGAGCGCGTCGCCGTCACCGGTGACCCGCGCGACGACGTGCTGTTTCGCACGAGCCGCGACGACGCTCGGGCCGGGCTCGGGCTCGGGCAGGGGCTCGCGGTGCTCTACGCACCAACCTGGCGGGACGGCGACGCCGACCCGACCATACCCACGAGCGAGGAGTGGGACGCGATTGCAGCCTGGTTGGAGGCGCGCGCGGCGACGCTGGTGCTTCGGCCGCATCCGCACAGTGTTGGCGACTACGCCGACGGGCCGGGCCGTTCGGCACGGATTCGGATGCTCGATTCGAGCACGCAAACCGACATCACCCCGGCGCTTCCGGCCTTCGATCTGCTGGTGACGGATTACTCGTCGATCGCCTTCGACTTTGCCCTCACCGGCGGCGGGGTGGCGTTTCTCGCCCCCGACGTCGATCGCTACACCGCCACCCGCGGGCTCTACGAGCCCTACCGCAGCTTTAGCGGCGGCCTCGAGGTGAGCACCTGGGCAGCGCTGCTCACCGTGCTTGAGAACCCGGCGCCGCTGCGGGCACACGCTACGCGGCTCGCGCAGCTGCACCACGCGTTCCACGATGGCGGCAATACGGCGCGCGTCTTCGACGAGATCGTTGCGAGACGCGGCGGCACCGCGCCAACGACGCCAGAGCCACGGCAATTCGCCCCAACGAACGCGACTGCGACCATCGACGATGCGGGAATCACTATCAGCGGCACCATCGCCGGCGAGCTCCCGAGCACCGCGTCGCTGGTCGGCGCGCGAACGACGATGCACGCACCCATCACGATCAGCGGCGCAACGTGGAGCGCCACCTTCTCTCTGCGGGCGGCGCGGTGGGGCGGCGAGCCGATGCCGGTTCCCTCTGGCGCCTACCAACTGCGACTCGACGCCGGCCCACAGCCCGTGATCGAAGCGGCGAGCCGCACCGTGCCGTCGCTCGCACGGGTCGAAGCCGAGGACGACCTCGTGCGTGTCTCCGCTCCCCTGACCGACGACGAGCGCGGCACGGCGAATCAGGCACGGCTCGAGCGCGAGTACCGTTCACGCGAGGCGACGCCAGAAGACGCGGTCTTCTTCGAGAGCTTCTACGGTCAAAACGCCTCGTGCAACCCACGAGCGCTCGACGCAGTCATCGCTCGCGAGCACCCCCGCACCGCCCGCTACTGGAGCGTCATCGACGCCTCGGTCGAAGTGCCGGACGGCGCGATCGCGCTGGTCGAGGGCAGCGCAGAGTGGTGGCGAGTGCGCGCCGACGCCCGACTACTCGTGGTCAACGACTGGTTGCGCCAGCGCTGGATCAAGCGCAAGCACCAGACCGTGCTGCAGACCTGGCACGGCACGATGCTCAAGAAAATCGCGAACGACAGGCCGCGACAGGCGCTGCGCGCGAAGCTCG
>JANONY010000130.1:0-2044 GCA_031421055.1 Actinomycetes bacterium
CTCTTCGTCAACCAGCGTCTTGATCGGCGGTACTTCGACACCGGGTGCCTTTGGTGCGGTCGAGGCTTCTGGCGAACTGCCGTCCGTCTCTGACTGTTTAAAGACGCGGTCGAGCAGAGTCTTGAACTGCAGCTTGTCGAAAACCTCACGCACGGCTGCCTCGTTGATGGGCCTGCGCTCGAGGTCGGTGAGGGCAACGGGTAGTTCGACGTCAGTCACGAGATGGTTCAACTGGCGATTTTGAATCGCGCGGTCTTTCTGTTCCCGCAGTTTTTCGCCGACGACGCCGGTGATCTCATCCGCATGCTCAAGAATTTCGGCGAGGCTTCCGTATTGCAGCAGCCACTTGATCGCGGTCTTCTCGCCGACCTTGTCGATGCCGATGAGGTTGTCGCTCGTCTCGCCGACGAGGGCGGCGACGTCTGGGTACGACGCTGGCTCGATGCCGTAACGCTCGAACACGGCGTCGCGATCGTAACGCTTGAGCTCGCTCACGCCTCGCGCGTTGGGGTAGAGCACCATGACGTCGTCGTTGATGAGCTGAAAGGTGTCGCGATCGCCGGAGACCACCGCGACTTTGTAGCCTTCCGCCTTTCCGCGGGTGGCGAGAGTAGCGAGAATGTCGTCAGCCTCGAAGTCTTCTTTGGTGATGGTCACGATGTTCATGGCGGCGAGGGCCTCTTGCAACAGCGGCACCTGGCCGATGAACTCTGGCGGCGTCTCGCCGCGCGTGCCCTTGTAGTCGGGGTTCACTCTGGTGCGAAATGAGTACCGTGAAATGTCAAAGGCGACCGCGAGATGCGTGGGTTTTTCTACCTTGAGCAAATTGATGAGCATCGAGATAAAGCCGTGAATCGCGTTGGTGTGTTGGCCCTCGCGGTTCTGGAAGCTATCGACGGGCAGAGCGTAAAACGCCCGGAACGCGAGCGAGTGGCCATCAATGACCATGAGGGTAGGCTTTTCGATGTCCGACACGAGGCCAGCCTAGCCGTGGCCGATGACAGCCCCCAGAGTCTGAAGGTACCCATGACGAAACTGCCGGAGGGCCTCGACCCCGAGCTCATCGAGCGTCTCGCGACCTCCGGTGGCGGCGCCCTAACCAAGCGAATGGGCATCGAGTTTCTCGAACTTTCGGCAGAGCTCAGCGTCGCGACGATGCCGGTCGAGGGCAACACCCAGGTGGTCGGTCTTCTGCACGGCGGTGCCCACGTGGTGCTCGGTGAGTCACTTGGATCGATCTCCTCAGCGATTCACGCCGGGCCAGGCCGCTATGCCGTCGGTATCGAGATCAACGCGACCCACTCGCGCTCGGTCACGTCGGGCCTCGTCACAGGAACCTGCACCGCACTCGTGCTCGGCCGAACCCTGTGCACGCACGAGATTGTCATTCGCGACGAGGAGGGCCGCCGCCTCTCAACCGTGCGCATGACGAACATGCTGCTCGCGACAAAGTAACCGCGCGGCGCAATTGCGGGAAGGTGCCGCCGAACGGCCGCGTTACTTCTTCGGGCTGAGCTGGTCGATAATCGTGATCGCGACCTCATGCATCGTGAGTCGACGATCCATTGATGCCTTCTGGATCCAGCGGAAGGCTTCGGGCTCGGTGAGCCCCATCTTGTCGTTGAGCAGGCCCTTCGCCCGGTCGACGAGCTTGCGAGTCTCGAAGCGCTCGACAAGGTCAGCAACCTCGTTCTCGAGAGTGAGAATCTGTGCATAGCGGCTGAGCGCGATCTCGATCGCCGGCAGCAGATCACTGGGCGTGAAGGGCTTCACGACGTAAGCCAAAGCGCCGGCCTCAGAAGCGCGCTCGACCAGTTCTTTTTGGCTAAACGCGGTGAGTAGCACGACGGGAGCGATGTGGTTCTTGGTCAAACGCTCAGCTGCAGAGATGCCGTCAAGCTGGGGCATCTTTACGTCCATGATGACCAGGTCAGGCTTGAGCTCTGTCGCGAGGGCAACGGCAGTCTCGCCGTCTCCGGCTTCGCCGACGACGTCAAAACCGTTGTCGCGAAGAATCTCGACGATGTCCATCCGGATCAGCGAT
>JANONY010000131.1:0-1830 GCA_031421055.1 Actinomycetes bacterium
TCGAACGTCTTCTCTGGGAAGTTCGGTTTTGAGTAGCGTCCTATAACGTCAACACTGTGATCTCGCAAGACATAGGAAACTCTCGAACGCTCAGGTGTTCGGGGGTTTTCTGTTTTAGGCCGCTGCGCCGCTAGGTGGGAATCTCCCGTACATCTGGTTTCGGCGCTGCCCCCCAAACTAGGGTGGAACTATAGCGCTCCACGGGCCCGATGATGGCGACCCTGGCCGCGCAACCGGATCCGGCGATGTAGGCGCGGTCCCTCGAGGGATGCCAACCGGCAGACGCCTCGCGGTTGGCCGAGAGTTGAGGCCTCTCGAAAAGGATGTGCGATGACTCGATACGGATTTGTAAGCAGCTACCCACCGACGCGCTGCGGCCTCGCCACGTTCACCGAATCGCTCGCCTCGGCGATCGCCGCGACGGCAACCGATGATGCGCGCGTGGTTCGGGTTCTCGATGCGCCGGCGCCGGCATCCGAGGCTCGATTCGGCAGTCGGCCGGTTATCGCCGAGCTCATTGGGGGAGACCCGCGCAGTATCGACGCGAGCGTTCGAGCGCTCAACAATCAAGACATCGTTATCGTGCAGCACGAGTACGGAATCTACGGTGGGCCCGACGGCGACGAGATCATCGCGGTGCTCGAAGCGGTAACCGCTCCGACGGTGGTCGTCTTGCACACAGTGCTCGATGAGCCGACGGTTGGACAGAAGGCGGTGCTCGAACGAGTCGCCCACCTCGCCACCGCGCTTGTCGTCATGACTGCGGCCGCTCTCGAAATTCTCGGGCGCCGCTACCGCGTCGATCTGGCCAAGGTGCGGGTCATTCCGCACGGGGTTTCTGGCACACTCGGGGCGCTGCCCCCCAAGCAGGTAGCTGGAGCGCGGGTACTCACGTGGGGTCTCATCGGCCCGGGAAAGGGTCTCGAGTGGGCGATCCGCTCGATGGCGCAGCTGCGTGACCTCGAGCCCGAATATCTGATCGTCGGCAAGACGCATCCGAAGGTGCTGCTGCGCGAGGGCGAGGCTTATCGCGAGCGGTTGACGGCAATCGTCGACGAGCTCGGCCTGCAGAAGGTGGTGCACTTCGTTGACACCTACCCCAACGGTGATGAGCTCGCAGCGCTCGTCGGTTCTGCCGATGTCGTGCTGCTGCCCTACGATTCCCGCAATCAGGTGACTTCTGGCGTGCTCGTTGAGGCGCTCATGGCGGGCAAGCCCGTGGTCTCGACGTCTTTTCCGCATGCGGTCGAGCTGCTCTCGAACGGCGCGGGAATCCTCGTCGGGCACGAGAATCCGGATGCCATCGCCGAGGCCCTGCGGTGCGTCTTCACCGAAGAGGGCCGTGCCGCGAGTATGTCGGCCGCAGCGACCGGCAGCTCTGTCGAACAGAGCTGGGCGCACGTGGCACAGCAGTACCGGTCACTGTCGATGAGCATTCTCGCGGTGCGGGCCGCGTGATCGCCGAGTCGCTGCGGGCACGGCTGCAGGCACAGCGGGGCGCGCTCGTGCCGCCACCCCGCTACGACCATCTTTTGGCCATGAGCGATCAGCTCGGGTTGTTCGAGCACGCCAGGTACGACGCGCCGCGGCGCGATCATGGGTACTGCGTCGATGATGTCGCTCGTGGACTTCTGGTCGCAGTACGCGAGCCAGCTCCGTCTCGCGAACTTGAACACCTGACCGAGACCTATCTTCGGTTCATCGAGAACGCGATCGACCCCGACGGTTCGTGCCACAACCGGCGCAACGTCGCGGGGGAGTGGACCGACGAGCCCGCGCTCGGCGACTGGTGGGGCCGGGCACTCTGGGGCCTCGGTGTGGCGGCAGCGC
>JANONY010000132.1:0-4863 GCA_031421055.1 Actinomycetes bacterium
CATGCCGCACCTGCTCGTCGCGGGGGCGACAGGCGCAGGAAAATCGAGCTGCATCAACAGTCTGATCACCTCCATCCTCATGCGTGCCACGCCTGAGGAGGTGCGCCTCATCCTCATCGACCCGAAGCGCGTCGAGCTGTCGATCTATGCCGGAGTTCCGCATCTGATCACGCCGATCATCACGAACCCGAAGAAGGCCGCAGAAGCCCTCGCGTGGGTCGTGAAAGAAATGGACATGCGCTACGACGACCTCGCGTCGTTTGGCTTTAGGCACATCGACGACTTCAACCGCGCGGTTCTCGCGAACGAGATCGTGCTGCCTGTCGGCAGCGAGCGCGTGCTCAAGCCGTACCCGTACCTGCTCGTCGTTGTTGACGAGCTCGCCGACCTGATGATGGTCGCGCCGCGCGACGTGGAAGATTCCATCGTTCGCATCACACAGTTGGCACGCGCGAGCGGCATTCACCTCGTGCTCGCGACGCAGCGCCCATCGGTTGACGTCGTCACCGGATTGATCAAGGCAAACGTGCCATCCCGCCTCGCTTTTGCGGTGTCGTCGATGACCGACTCGCGCGTGATTCTCGATCAGCCTGGCGCCGATAAACTCATCGGCCAGGGCGACGCGTTGTTCTTGCCGATGGGCACATCCAAGGCAATCCGCGTGCAGGGCGCGTGGGTGACCGAGGCCGAAATCGCCCAGGTGGTGCAGCACGTGATCGCGCAGGCGAGCCCCGAGTACCGCACTGACGTCGCCGTGTCGATCGAGCGCAAGAGCATCGACGCCGACATCGGCGACGACCTTGAGTTGCTACTCGCCGCGACCGAGCTCATAGTCAGCACGCAGTTCGGCTCGACCTCGATGTTGCAGCGCAAGCTTCGCGTCGGCTTCGCCAAGGCCGGTCGCCTGATGGACCTGCTCGAGAGCCGCGACATCGTTGGCCCCTCTGAAGGGTCGAAGGCTCGCGACGTGCTCGTCGCGCCCGACGAGCTGGCGGCTGTGCTCGCGCGCTTGCGTGGTGGCGACGCGCCAGTCGACCTCGTCGCTGATTCGCTCGCCGGTTACGAAGAGGTCGAGGTATCTGATGACGACGCCTGGAACCTGACGGGTCGGGACTAGTCGCTCGAGGTCCATTGCGTGGAGCGTGGAGCGTCGAGCGTGGAGCGTGATGCGCGCAGGATGAGGCCACGATGAGAACGACAGTCACCGTGGACGACGACCACCAGGAACCGCGCGAGGCTGGAGGTCGGTGCCTGGATCGAGGACCGCTACAACCGCCGCCGACACGCATCGTTCGGACAGGTCACAGCCGTCGAGTTCGAACTGCAATACTCACATCAGACCGCGGAGCTTCAACCAGCCGCGTAACCCCGTGTCCACCAACCGGGGGCAAGGCCAGCGTACCGGTTCGAGCTGATGGGCAGCGGTAGCGTTGGCCCATGGGACTCCTCAAGAACATCAAAAGCCAAGTCCAGGCAGTATCCAACATGGCCGCGGAGATCAAGGCCGCCATGCCCGCTGTCAACGGAGCCGCGATGTCGTCCGGGGTCGGAGCCGCGCCGCCCGACACCGCGATTATCAATCCGAGCCCACAGCACGAGGTCGACCGACTCTGGGACGCCGGCGGTACCGCTCGCGGCGTCCTCATCGGCTCGTATGACGACATCTCCGACGGTGACCGACCGATCAAGACCCGCGTCCACACCAGAGTTCGTGCCCGCTTGCGCGGCGGCGGCCTCGGCCCGGAGAAGAAGCTCATCGTCTGGGTCGGTTGGAAGGTTGCGGTTCTTCTGGAACCCGGCCTCGAGATTCCGATCGAACTCGACCGTGCGACCGGCGAGGCGACCAGCATTGCCGCCAAGGATCTCACCAACGAGCTCAGTCCCCGCTTCGACGAGGCCAAGAAGAAGCACCGGGCCGCTACATTGGACTTCGATCTCGATGGCCTCACGCAGCTGCCAGCCGTCTTGAGGGAAGCGTTCCAGGGCGGCACCCCTGAGCCCCCGGCTGGCCTCGCTGCCGACCACCCGCTGATGGCCCCGGTCAACGGCGTCACCTGGGAGCAGTACATCGCGGTCAGGGCACACGCCCACGTGAACTCAGTGACTCAGGGAATCGATGCGATCGCCCGGCAGTACGGCGTCGAAGCCGGTCGGTGGGACGCCGCGTATGCGGGATGGACCCAGCGGATCATGGCGGCTCCGCCCCTCGCAGCACAGTTCGGCTGGGACCTCGACAAGGCCCAAAAGGACTTGCGGGGCTAGGAGCGTGGGTCAGTAGCGGGAAAGTTTAGAACGCCGCCCAACTCGCCGTCGCCTACCCCGAACGCATCAACCCCACCCATAACCACCACCGAGCGATACTCGCTTACACAAACAACGTGACAGGCTCCGACGTGCTTAACGCGGCGCGGCAACGGGCCGAAAGCACGGGCGAAACCCTCGGTCAGGCGCTCTCCTCGCTCGCTCGCGCAACGCTCACTCGTGGCGCCCGCGATACGATAGCGCGAGGCCTATTGACCTTGCCCAAACCGAACCGATTGGGAGTAGTCGCCGTGGCCGCTAGTACATCAATTTTCAGCGGTCGCATGTTCCGCAGCGGCGACACCCCGGCCGCGATCGCGAACGTGCCGAACATCATCACGGTTGTGCGCATCCTGCTCGTGCCGCTCTTTCTGTGGCTACTGCTGTCGGATGCCGGCGAGCTCGGTCTAGCCCGCTACCTCGCGGCAGTGCTCTTCATTGTTGCCATCGCGACCGACAGCCTCGACGGCTACCTCGCCCGCAGTCGCAACCTCGTGACCGACCTCGGCAAGATTCTCGACCCGATCGCTGATAAGGCACTAATCGGTAGCGCCCTCGTTGGCCTCTCGCTGCTCGGCGAGCTGTGGTGGTGGGTGACGATCGTCATTCTCGTACGCGAGTTTGGCATCACGGTCTATCGGTTCATCGCGCTGCGCGACCGGGTGATTCCGGCCGCGGCATCGGGCAAGGCCAAGACGATGGCGCAGGCGATAGCCGTCTCGCTGCTGTTGCTGCCGTTGTGGGATCTCGTCGGCACCTGGTACCTGTGGCTCGGCTGGGTCGTCATGGGCGTCGCTCTCGCTCTCACGATCTACAGCGGCGCGGAGTACCTGGTCGCAGCGTGGCGCCATGGCCGACAGCGCTGAACCTTCGCCAAACGCGGCACTCGTCGCCGCTCTCATCGAGCGCGGACTGACCATCGCGGTCGCCGAGTCGCTCACCGGCGGGCAGCTCGTCGCCGCTCTCATCGATGTGCCAGGTGCCTCGGCGACGGTACTCGGCGGCGTCGTGGCCTACAACACAGAACTTAAGCACTCGGTGCTCGGCGTCTCGGCCGAGCTGCTCGCCGAGCACGGCCCCGTGCACCCGGAGGTCGCCAGGCAGATGGCTGCTGGCGTGCGCACGGCCCTCGCGGTCGGTGGCAAACCGGCGGATGTCGGGCTCGCCACCACCGGAGTCGCTGGCCCGGAGTCGCAGGGCGGGCAACCGGTTGGCACGGTGTACCTCGGGCTCGCGGTGGGGGACCGGGTAGAGAGTGTCGCGCTGGCTCTGTCGGGAAGCCGGTCGCAGATCCGCTCGGCAACGGTTAATGCGGCCGTTGTTGAGGCGTTGGCCACCGTTTTGGGGCTGGCGCGTACGCAATAGGAATAGAGAGAGTTTCTATGTCGTTACAAGTAGTGAGTTCACAACCAAAACGAAGCTTTCGCTGGTTAGAGTTCTTATATTCGATGGGGGTAGGGTTGCCAATCCACACGAGTGCTATTGCAGTTGAACATGTACGTAGGGCAAGTCTTAAGAAGGAGGGTCCAATGATTCTGGTTCGTCAAGAAATCGGTGACGTTCTCCGCGACTTCCGTTTGCAGAAGGGCCGCACCCTACGACAGGTTGCGAGCAAGGCGAGCGTTGCCCTTGGTTATCTCAGCGAGGTAGAGCGTGGGCAGAAAGAGGCCAGCTCTGAAATTCTCGCGTCGGTCGCTGACGCGCTCGACACCCCAATTTCGGTCATTATGCGCGAAGTGGGCGACCGCCTCGCGGTGATCGAGGGGCTCAACGCGATTCCCGACACTCTGCCCGACGAGCTCGTCGCAGAGTACGGGTCTGGACTCGCCTCGCGCTAACAGGTTTGTCGAACGCCCCGGCCGCTCGTGCTTGAAGAAGCGCAGGGCGCCGGGGCGTTTGCTTTCTGTGGCGACGCCGGGTTGGCGGTCCAGTAGGAGTTCTGAGCCGGCGAGCGCTTCGATAGGAAGTCTCTTCGTCTCCAGCCCTGGATTTCCTACTCAGGCGCGCGACGATCCCCGATCACGTTCCTCGGGCGAGCCGCCTAGGCTTGACGCGTGCGTGTGAGTGAGTTCCGCCTGGCGATGTCTGACGAGTTCGGCGACGCCTACGCTCGGGTGATCGCGCACGATGTCGCGCTGAGCGCGCTCGGTGGACGCACGGCCGATCAAGCCCTCGCCGACGGCATACCGATGCGGGATGTCTGGCTTGCGAACTGCGATGCCCAGGACGTTCCAGAGAACCGCCGCTACGGCGTCGGGCAGCGCGAGCCGAAGAAGTAGGCCACGACACGCCGAGTTTCGAAATGACTCGAACAAATCTTCGAGGCTAGATAGACTCCTTCACAGGGTCTTTCGAAGACTGGTTTTACACCGTAGGCACGTCAATCCCTCGCAATGTCGGATCCCGAGCGTACGGTGGCACCAAGCACCACGCCTTTGTCGGGAGGCCGCGAACCTTGCACGATCGGTTCGTAGCGGAGCGACAGCCTATGGGCAGCAACCTACGACTCCCGGAATTTTTTTCCAGCGAGCCGGCATCTAGTAAGGAAAAGCAAATGGCATC
>JANONY010000133.1:0-2937 GCA_031421055.1 Actinomycetes bacterium
TGGTCGAGCGACGAGGCGAGCGCGATGGCGCCGTAGCGCGACACTCCGCCGTAGGTGGGCTTGACGCCGACCGAGCCGGTGACGGCTGCGGGCTGGCGGATTGACCCACCGGTATCGGAGCCGAGTGCGAGCGGCGTTTCGAAGGCGGCAACCGCGGCCGCCGAGCCGCCGCCGGATCCACCGGGAATGCGCGAAAGATCCCACGGGTTGTGGGTGGCGCCGTAGGCGGAGTGCTCGGTCGACGAGCCCATCGCGAACTCGTCCATGTTGGTCTTGCCGAGTGGTACGAGGCCGGCCGCGCGCATGCGGGCAACGACCGTGGCGTCGTAGGGCGGAATCCAGCCCTCGAGGATGCGCGAGCCCGCGGTCGTCGGCATGTCGATCGTGCACAGGATGTCTTTGATCGCGACCGGAACGCCGGCGAGAGCGGAGAGCGTCTCGCCCGCTGCCCGTCGCGCGTCGATGAGTGCCGCAGTGGCGAGGGCCTGGTCAGACACGTGCAGAAAGGCGTGCACGTCACCGTCGACCGCCGCGATGCGGTCGAGGTGCGCTTGGGTGAGTTCGACGCTTGAGATGGTGCCAGAAGCGAGGGCCGCGGCCTGGTCAGCGGCGCTGTCAAAGATGCTGGTGCTCACTGCTCTTCTCCCAAAATTGCGCTGACCTTGAACCGACTGCCGTCATGCTCTGGCGCCCCGGCGAGAGCCTGCGCGGTGGTGAGCGTCTCGCCTGGCACGTCGTCGCGAAAGACATTAACGAGTCGGATCGGGTGGCTGGTCGCCGGCACATCTGCCGTCGCCACCTCGCTCACTTTTGCCACGGAATCGACGATGGCGCTCAGCTCGCCGGTGAGCTTGTCGATCTCGTCATCGGTCAGCGCGATGCGGGCAAGATTCGCGAGGTGCGCGACCACTTCTGCGGTGATCTGCCCGGCGGGCGCGGCATTGATTTCAGACAAGGAGGCTCCAGCCGGTTGGTGCATGGGTCGTTCGATTGTACCGAAGCGCGCCGCGCTGAGCCGCCGGGCGGCGGCCGGGTGGTGGTGGGTGGGCGGCGGCCCGCAGTTCGCAGCGCTAGCGCTTGGCGGTACTCGCGCCCTTGAAGAAGACGGCTGCGCTGTCACTCGAGACGAGCGCGCCCTGGCCGAGAGCAACGAGTGCGAGATTGCGCAGCGACTCCGAGCCGCGCACGAAGTATTCGTCGTGGCCCGTCGATGCGAGAAGCGTTGCGCCGGTGAGCGAATCGACGCCACCGTCGACGCTGATCTGGTGCGCACCGAAGGAGGTCGACCCCGGGTCTGACCCGAAGAATGCACTGTCTTTGACCTGATCCCACGGAGCTTCTCCGACGAAGACGTTGTCACCAGGCACGCCGAGCTCGGTTGCGCGCTTCGCTTCGCTGCCGGGCGATCCAACGATGCCGAGTGAATCGAGCTGCATTCCGTAGTCTCTGAGCGCCATCATCGTCGCGGTGGAGCCATACGAGTGAGCGATCACCGAAACGAACGGTTGTGCGTCGCCGCGAATCTCGTGCAGGCCGCCGACCGCAGCAGCGATCGCATCGCGGCCGCCATAGGCGAGGTCGAGTGACGTGAAGTTCACCAGACTCGGCGTCTCGTAGCCGATCCACGAGACAGTGGCGACTGTCGCGTCGACAAAGCGCGGATCGCGGCCGGCTAGCGTGCCGATCCATTCAGTCTGGGCGTCGTGCAGGCTTTGCGCCGACGCCGTCCACTCGACCATTTGCGAGTCTGCGGTGTAGAACATTCCGGGTACCAGAAACGTGACGAAGTCTGCAGTCGCAATATCGCCAATGACGATCGAGGCGGTGCCCGCCCCACTCGGGTCAAAGCCAATCAGGGCGCGCGGCTCAGCGCCGGGCTCGGCGGCAAGAGCGTGCGTGATCTGGTCGAGCATGTGCCGTTCGCGTTCTGCCTCGACCGCCTCACTTCTGCCCGTTGCCGCGCCGGAGTGAGTGTCGAGCGCATGCGCCGCACCCGACAAGAAGCGGCGGTTGGCGAGATCACGAAGGCTGAACGGTACGCCTTCGAGGTTGCCGACAAGCTGCGGAGCGGATGTGAGCATGGCGCTTCGCGAATCCATCGAAAGGTCTTGCCACCAGAGCTGCACCTCGCGCGCACTTGGCTTCGCGCCGAGCAGCGTCGCGACCGCGGTGGGGTTCTGGGCGATGAAGTCGGCAATCTGCGTGTCGGGCAGCAGCGAGAGCTGCAGCAGAAGGTCGAGCCCGGTCAGGCTCGCGAGCTGAGTCGGGTCGGCCACTTGCCCTGGCACCAACTGTTGCGGACCGACACCCTGGCTGGCGCCAGAGCCAGTTGCACGACCCGCGCTCGGACTGCCTGCCGCGCCGCCTCCCGTGCCGAGCATGGCGCTGTTCGGTGCGCTGCCCGTGCCGAGCAGGGTGCTGTTCGGTGCGCTGTTCGGCACTGGCACGAGCGTCGTCGCGATGCCCCGACCGGCCAGTGCCGCAATGAGGTTTGCTGCCGTCGCGGGGGGTGGGGGCGGGCTTGTCGGTGGCTTCGAGGGCGGCGTGAGATCGCGCGGCTCCGAACTGGGAGTCACATCGATTTCGCGCAGCGCAAAGGCTTCAGCGACTTGCGTGATAGTCACCGTCATCGATACCAACACTGCATCGAACAGGGCAGAACTCCCTCACTAACGGGATCTCTGCACCGTTGCCCCCGCAGACCACAGTTTATGCCCCCCTTCGGGGGTAAACAACATTGTTTAAAGAATGTCATCTGCAATCAACACGCGGGTAAACCGCCGATGGGCGGCCCCTCATCTCTCGGGAAACGCGTGATAGCGCGGAGCCGCGCAGAGCTGGCGTTTACAGCCCGGCTGGTCCTTTGTCGAGCAGTACAGCGAACTGCTCCGCGCTGAGCACCCTGAGCCCGAGTTCTTCTGCCTTGGCGAGCTTGGA
>JANONY010000134.1:0-4416 GCA_031421055.1 Actinomycetes bacterium
CGAGCACTGAACGACACCCGCTCAACGACACCAGCTCAACGGCACCAGCTCAACGGCACCAGCTGGAGGAAATCGGCCGAGAAGGGTTCGCTCCAGCGGTCGGTAGCCGCGCATCCCGCCCGCGCCAGCCCTGTGGCTCGCTGGAGCGTTGCGCGCACTCGCCAACAGCGACGGCGACGCTACACGAGGATGGATTGCAACACGCCGAGCGGAGGGCGTGATTGAGACCGGCGTGTTGCTATCCATCCTCGTGACGGGTCGTGCGCGGGTCGTGCTCGGCGTGACCGGGTCGTGCCGGTCGTGCGACGTGTGCAACGACGCCGGCGTGCGCCCGCCCCGCCCCGACTAACTTCGCCCGCGGATGCGCTGCGAGAGCGCGTGAGCCGCACTTCGCGTTGCGCGCCCGAGCAGCTCGCGCTCGCGGTCGTCGACTCGCGAACGGCGGAAGGTGAGCCCGACCGAGGCGGCCGGAAATCCGTTGTGGTCGAGCACCGCGGCGGCGACGGAGGCATACTCCACGTCGATGTCGCCGTGCTCCTCCGCCCACCCCCGCTCGCGCGTGTCGGCAAGCAGCGCATCGAGCTCTGCGCGCGTGGTCGGGCCAGCGCCCGTGCGCGTAGCGAGTGGGACGCGGCTCGGGTACATCGCATCAAGCTGGTGCACGGCCAGCCAGGCGAGCATCGAGCGGCCGGTGGCGGTGAGATGTGCCGGAAGGCGCACACCGATGTTGGTGACAACCGCGGGGGCGCGGGCGGCCGAGAGCTTCGACGCGTAGACGACATCGGCGTGGTTGAGCAGCCCGAGGTGAGCGACCACGGGCAAACGGGTTTCGGCGACGAGCCGGTGCAGCAGTGGCTTGGCGAAGCGTGCGAGCGAGCTCGACGCGCTCACCGACGACCCGATCTCAGCGAGCAGCGGGCTGAGGCCATAGGCCTGATGTTCTGGTGAGTGGATGACGAAGCCTTCGTCCTGCAGCACACGCAACAGGTGGTAGGCCGTCGATCGCGCAAGGCTCAGGTCGCGCGCAATCGTCGAGGCCCGCACCGGGCCGCTGTGCCCGGCGAGGTACCGAATCACCTGCAGCGTGTGTTTCGCCGCTGGAATCGCACTCATCGCATCTCAAATCGTCTGGGATACCAGACACTTTAGGCGAGATTTTCGCGTTCAGAGCGTCGATTGCGACTTGGATGAGTGGCATGAACAGTGTCACGGTCACAACGGGAGCCCTCAGCGTCGATGAGGTTGTGGCCGTTGCGCGGCACGACGCCCGCGTCGAGCTCAGCGATCAGTCGCTCGCGGCCATGGGTGAGAGTCGTACCGTGATCGAGGCCATGGCGGGCGACACGCGAGCGCACTACGGCGTATCGACCGGTTTCGGCGCGCTCGCGGCCCGGCAGATCCCGCGCGCACAGCGCGACCAGCTGCAGCTGTCGCTGATCAGGAGCCATGCAGCGGGATCGGGCCCAGAGGTCGAACGCGAGGTGATTCGGGCGCTCATGTTGTTGCGGCTCTCGACTCTGGCGACGGGTCGCACCGGCGTCCGGCCGATTGTGGCGCAGACCTACGCCGCGATGCTCAACGCCGACATCACGCCGATCGTTGGCGAGTACGGCAGCCTCGGCTGTTCCGGTGACCTTGCGCCACTCGCACACTGCGCCCTCGCTGCCCTCGGCGAAGGCGAGGTGCGAGTCGCCGGAGTGTTGATGCCGGCCGCCGACGCGCTCGGGGCGGCATCCATCGCATCCCTCACCCTGCATGAGAAGGAGGGTCTCGCGCTCATCAACGGCACGGATGGCATGCTCGGCATGCTCGTGCTCGCCATTGCCGATCTGCGCGCGCTTATCGCCACGGCTGATCTCGCTGCGGCGATGAGCGTCGAGGGGCTGCGGGGTACGGCCGCGGTGTTTGCGGCCGACCTGCACGAGTTGCGACCGCATCCGGGCCAGCGCGTCTCGGCCTCAAATATGCGCGCGGTGCTCGACGGCTCGCCCATGCTGTCGCAGCCGGAGGGCTTCACCCGGGTGCAGGATGCCTACTCGCTGCGCTGCGCACCCCAAGTGCATGGCGCGGTGCGCGACACCATCGACCACGCAGCGCTGGTTGCCGGCAGGGAGCTCGCGAGCGCCATCGACAACCCGGTCGTCACGCTCGATGGCAGGGTCGAGTCGAACGGCAACTTCCACGGCGCGCCCATCGGCTATGTGCTCGACTTTCTCGCCATCGCCGTCGCCGACCTCGCCAGCATGAGCGAGCGGCGAACCGACCGTTTTCTGGATGCGAATCGCAGTCACGGGCTTAATCCCTTTCTCGCCGACGACCCAGGTGTTGACTCCGGCCACATGATCGCGCAGTACACGCAGGCTGGGATCGTCAGCGAGCTCAAGCGCCTTGCCGTTCCTGCCTCGGTCGACTCGATCCCGTCGAGCGCGATGCAGGAGGACCACGTGTCGATGGGATGGCACGCCGGGCGCAAGCTGCGCCGCGCCATCGACGGTCTCTCGCGGGTGGTCGCCATCGAGCTGCTGACCTCGACGCGCGCCATCGACATGCGCGCGCCCATCGAGCCTGGCGCCGTGTCGTCCGCGGTGCGTGCCGTCATGCGCACGCGGGTGGCCGGGCCAGGAACCGACCGATATCTCGCGGCGGAGATCGCCGCCGCCCACGAGCTCGTGCTGAGCGGCGAGCTTTTCGCCGCGGCACAAAGGGCGGCTACGGCAACAGGAGGAGCACTCGAATGACCGGTCCACGACCCGTGCGCGCCTTTCGCGGCAGCACGCTCAACACGCTCGGCTGGCCGCAGGAGGCTGCGCTGCGCATGCTGCAGAACAACCTCGACCCTGAGGTGGCCGAGCACCCTGACGAGCTCGTTGTCTATGGCGGCACCGGCAAGGCTGCCCGCAACTGGGCGAGTTTCGATGCCATCGTGCGCACCCTCACCACGCTCCGGGGCGACGAGACTCTGCTGGTGCAGTCGGGTAAGCCCGTCGGCGTCATGCAGACCCACGAGTGGGCGCCGCGCGTGCTGCTCGCAAACTCGAACCTCGTCGGCGACTGGGCGAACTGGGATGAGTTTCGTCGGCTCGAGAAGCTTGGGCTGACCATGTACGGCCAGATGACGGCCGGGTCGTGGATCTACATCGGCACCCAGGGCATTCTTCAGGGCACCTACGAGACCTTCGCCGCGGTCGCGGCGCACAAGTTCGGTGGGTCGCTGGCCGGCACGATCACCCTCACCGGTGGCCTTGGCGGAATGGGCGGGGCGCAGCCCCTCGCCGTCACGATGAACGGGGGTGTGGCCATCTGCGTCGATGTCGACCCGTCGCGCATTGCCCGCCGCCTCGAACACGGCTACCTCGACGTGCAGGCAGACTCGGCCGAGCACGCGCTCGAGCTCGCCTATGCGGCCCGCGACGCCCGCGAGGCGCTGTCGATCGGCCTCCTCGGCAACGCGGCAGCGGTGTTCCCCCGGCTGCTGGCCATGGGTGCCGAGATCGACATCGTCACCGATCAGACGAGCGCGCATGATCCACTTGCCTACCTTCCCGTCGAGTTCAGCTTCGACCAGTGGCACGCTGCGCGCACGGCCGACCCCGTCGGGTTTGTCACCGCGTCGCGCCAGTCGATGGCTAAGCAGGTGGAGGCGATGGTGGGGTTCCTTCGCGGGGGAGCCGAGGTCTTCGACTACGGCAACAACATCCGCACCGAAGCGTTGGCGGCGGGCTTCGCCGATGCCTTCGCGTTTCCGGGCTTCGTGCCCGCCTATATTCGCCCGCTGTTCGCGCAGGGAAAGGGGCCGTTCCGTTGGGCGGCACTGAGCGGTGACGCGGCCGACATTGCCGCAACAGACCGAGCCGTGCTCGACCTGTTTCCCGAGAACGAGTCGCTCGCGAAGTGGATTCGCCTCGCCGGTGAGCGCGTGCATTTTCAGGGGCTGCCCGCGCGAATCTGCTGGCTCGGCTACGGCGAACGCGATGTCGCCGGCGCCCGGTTCAATGACATGGTGGCCTCGGGCGAGCTGAGCGCACCCCTCGTCATCGGCCGTGACCACCTCGACTCTGGCTCGGTCGCCTCGCCCTACCGCGAGACCGAGGCGATGCTTGACGGCTCCGACGCGATCGCCGACTGGCCACTGCTCAACGCGCTCGTCAACACCGCCTCTGGTGCGACCTGGGTGTCGATCCATCACGGCGGTGGCGTCGGCATCGGCCGCTCGATCCACGCTGGCCAGGTCACGGTGGCCGACGGCACACCGCTTTCTGCGCAGAAGCTGGCGAGAGTGCTGACAAACGACCCGGGGATGGGCGTCATCCGACACGTGGATGCCGGCTACGACGACGCGATCGAGGTGGCGACGCGGCTGGGCGTGCGGATTCCGATGATGGAAGGACCCGGCGCAGACAGCCCGATCCACGACAG
>JANONY010000135.1:0-1692 GCA_031421055.1 Actinomycetes bacterium
ATCTGCTGGCGGAACTCCGCTAGCTCGAGTTCTGCATCCTGCAGGCGCAGGCGGCTGTCGACTCGTGCGCCCTTGCTCGTGTCTTGGCTGGGGGTTTCGTCGCGCGCGCCGTGCGCCGCAGAGGCCAGATCGGCGCGAAGGCTCTTCATGGCGTCATTGACGGATGAGCGGACTTCGTCGGCCAGTCGGCGCACCGAGTCGGTCACATCCGTCTCAATCGCGTCGAGTTCTAGTTTGCGGGCCTCTAACTCCGAACGCCCCGCCGCCGTAATTTCGTAGGTGCTTTTGCGTCCGACGGTGGTTTTCGTGACGAGGCCTTCGGCCTCGAGCTTGGCCAGCCGCGGGTAGATCGTTCCGGCGCTCGGGGTGTAGGTTCCGCCGAATCGCTCATCCAGCGCCTGCATGAGTTCGTAGCCGTGCTTCGACGACTCGCTCAGCAGGTTGAGAATATACAGCCGAAGGTTGCCGTGCGCGAAGACTGCGGGAGTCATACCGCGACCGCGTGCAGAACACTGATGTTGCCAGAGACGTTGTTGATGCGAACGTCGGTCCAGCTTTTCTCGAGCGAACCGTACTTGCCGGTGAACCCGCCGCGCACGCCGCTGATCTCTGAATCATCGAGGTGGATGCGGCCGCTGACGGTGTTGATCTTGTACTGCGCGGCCGCGCCTGGGGCGAGCCGTGCCGTCACAGCGCCCGAGACGGTGTTGACGAGAATGGCGTCTGGGGTTCCTGTGGCGTCGAGGAAGACCTGGCCGGTGACGCCATCCGCGTTGAATCTGGTGATGTCTCCGCTCGCGGTGATCTCGCCACTGACCGTGTTCGCTCTGATCGCGCCGGCGTGGTTGCGCACCGAGACTTCGCCGCTGACGGTGTTGACGTCGAGATCGCCGCGAAGGCCGTCGATGACGAGATCGCCACTGACGGTACTGACGCTGGCGTCGTTGGTGAGCCCGCTGATCAGGGCGTTGGCGTTCACTACGCCGCACTTGAGCGCGACTGCCCGCGGCACCATGATGCTGACATCGGCCCGCGCCGTGCCGCGGAATGACCGGAACACTTCGATGAAGTTATCCCAGTTGAGTTGAGGATGGTCGATCGTCAGCTTGTCGCCGTCGAGCACCACCTTCAGGCCCTTGCCTTTGATCGAGTGCACCTCAATGCGCGTTGTCGGTTCGTCGTGGCCGATGATGTCGACCTGACCGCCGACGAGGCTCACCTTGAGCCGCGTGATTGGGCCGAGGTCGATGACTTGCTCGCCCTCGACGAGCCATTTCTCTTCTGACATGCTGTGCTCCTTGGGGTTCACAACGCGATATATCGCGTGTTGCTAGAAACACGATATATCGCGAGTTCGCGAGCGCAAGTCCGCGCGCTGATTGACGCGCCGCCGACCGCCCCTGCGGTGGCATACACCTGCCAAATGCAGGTTGCCGCGCAGCGGATCCCCGTGTATTCGCGGCTGGGCCGGCAGAGAACGCGACTTCTTCCTGCATTTGGCAGGCGGCGAGTGACGTCTGCGCAGCGTCAGCGCTGGGGCTGGGCCGCAGACCCCAGCCCTGTCTCGTAGTTTGCGTCGAGCGGCAGCGCCCGGTAGCCGTCGCGCGAGACGGTCTCGATCGTGGCGAGGACGCCCCAGCGCGCTACGGATGCGAGGGCAAGCGGGATCACACCGTCACCTCTTCTCGCGGT
>JANONY010000136.1:0-10178 GCA_031421055.1 Actinomycetes bacterium
GCCTCGAGGTCACCCGAGCTGGCGAGCTTGGCCTGCTCTACGAAGCGCTCGCGCTGCACCACCGGGTCAACGAGCTCTGAGTAGCCGGTCGCAAGTTCGAAGCCGCGAACGTAGAGGTCCCACTTCTCGACCACGCCGGCGATCGAGCGGTGCTCGCGCACGAGCGGTGAGGTGTCGAGCGGAAAGTCCATGACAAAGGTGGGCGTGGTCAGCCCCGGCTTGACGAAGTGCTCCCACAGCTCTTCGACGTACTTGCCTGGAATCGGATGCGGCACCTCGATACCCAGCGGCGCAGCGATCTCTACTAGATCCCCCAGTGGTGTTTGCGGGGTGATCGTGGTGCCAGCCGCAGCATTGAGCGAGTCGTACATTGACAGGCGGTCCCACTGGCCGCCCAACTCGTACGCTGTGCCGTCGGCCCACGCTACTGTCGTCGAACCCGCTACCGCGATCGCCGCGTTTTGAATCAGCTCTTGAGTGAGGTCGGCCATCTGGTTGTAATCGCCATACGCCTGGTACGCCTCGAGCATCGCGAACTCCGGGGAGTGCGTCGAGTCTGCGCCCTCGTTGCGAAAGTTGCGGTTGATCTCGAAGACCCGCTCGATGCCGCCAACGACGGCGCGCTTGAGAAAGAGTTCTGGTGCGATGCGCAAGAACAGCTCTATGTCGAAGGCGTTCGACTTCGTCACGAATGGACGCGCGGAAGCGCCCCCGTGCATCGTCTGCAGCATGGGGGTCTCGACTTCGAGAAAGTCGTGCTTGTCAAAAGTCGACCGAAGCGAGGCGTTGACCTTGGCGCGGGCGCGCACGGTGAAGCGCGCTTGCTCGCGCACGATCAAGTCGAGGTATCGGCTGCGCACGCGCGCCTCATCGCTCAACTCTGAGTGCAGGTTGGGCAGCGGTAGCACGGCTTTCGAGGCGATTTTCCACTGCTGTGCAAGCACGCTGAGTTCGCCGCGACGGGAAGAGATCACCTCGCCACTGACGAAAACATGGTCACCGAGGTCGACGAGCTCCTTCCAGAGTTCGAGGCGTTCCTCACCGATCTCGGCGAGGCTCACCATTGCCTGGATGCGGTCGCCATTGCCCGCCTGCAGCGAGGCGAAGCACAGCTTGCCGGTATTGCGCAGGTGCACGACGCGGCCGGCGACGCCAACTGTGTCACCGCTCGCGGTGTCGACCTCAAGGTCGGCATACTTCATGCGCAGCTCAGAGATCTGCGCCGTGATGGGCACGCTCACCGGGTATGCCTCAGCCCCAGAGGCGTTGAGCCGCTCGCGCTTGGCTAGACGAACCGCCTTCTGTTCGCTGACCTCAGCGTCGGTTGGCTCGGCTGCTGTCTCGTCACTCACGCCGTCAAGAGTATCTGCTCATTGTCGATGAGCCGTGTCGTGCCAACCGTCGCGGCAATGAGCACGGTCGCCTTGCCTCGGTAGTCGTCATCCACGGGAAGAAACGTTGCGGGGTGCACGACGGCGAGGTAGTCGAGCTCAACGAGCTGCTCGCCCATGAGCACGCTCTGCGCGGCGGCGAGCACCGCGTCGATACCGCGGTCGGCCGAGGATGCGGCGGCCTCGAGTGCGGTCGAGAGCACGCGGGCGGCACGGCGCTGCTTCTCGTCGAGGTAGCGGTTGCGGCTTGAGAGTGCGAGTCCGTCGTCTTCGCGCACAATGTCGACGACGGCGATCTTCACGGGCAGGTTGAGGTCGGCGACCATGCGGCTGACGAGAAAAACCTGCTGCGCGTCTTTGAGGCCGAAGACCACGTGCGCTGGCTGCACGATGTTGAGCAGCTTCGCCACAATCGTCAGCACGCCATCGAAGTGGCCCATCCGAGACCGCCCCTCATAGAGAGTGCCGAGGTGACCTGCGACCACCTTTGTCGCGATCGGCCACGCCGGGTACAACTCATCGACGCTTGGCATGAACACGAAATCAACGCCGCGCGATGCCAGCTTCTCAAGATCCTCGTCGGGCGTTCGCGGGTAGCGGTCGAGGTCCTCGTTCGGACCGAACTGCAGAGGATTGACGAAAATTGACACGACGACCGTGCTCGCGAGCTTTCGCGCACGGTCGACCAGCTCGAGGTGGCCGACGTGCAACGCCCCCATCGTCGGAACAAGCGCGACCTCCAGCCCCGCAAGCGCCAGACGCAGGTCGGCAATCGTCTCGATCACGACTGGTCGCGACGACGCGGTGGTGCTCACTGGTGCTCCCCTGGCTCGTCCGGCTCGAGTTCGGACAGGTCGATCGTATCGGCGACTGACGCAGACAAAGCGTTCTCGACCGCCGATCGCACAAGCGGTGCGAGAACCCGGCCGGGCGACTCAACGCCGATCTGTTGCAAGAGCAACACGGCTTGGCCGACGATTGCGCTCGAGAAAGTCGTCGCGGTAGCGATCGCTTCGGCATAACTTGTGCGATCCGCCTCGGCGATGAGCACCGGCTCTGCCCCCATCTCGACCACGAGCGCCTGCCCGATCGGCTGCACGGCGTTCGGGGCCGTCACTGCGCAAAAGCTCTCGCGCAGTCGCACCAGATCGATGCTCGTTCCGGTGAAAGCCATCGCCGGATGCACCGCGAACGGGATCGCCCCGGCCGCCGTCGCGGGCGCCAGAACTCCGACCCCGTAGCCGGCCGCCGTGTGCATGACGAGCTGCCCGGCCTGCCAAACGCCAGCGGTTGCGAGCCCGGCAACGAGCGTCTCAAGCTCGGCCTCTGGTACCGCGAGAATCACGAGGTCACTTCGCTCGATCACGGCAGGCACGTCGAGCACAGGCACCCCTGGCAGCATCACCTCTGCACGATCGCGGCTCGTGGCCGACACGGCGGAGATGCCCACGATCGCGTGACCGGCGCCTGCCAGTGCGGCGCCAAGTACCGGGCCCACTTTGCCCGCTCCGATGATTCCGACACCCAAGCGTCCAGAACGCTGGGTACTCATTGGCCCTGCCGCCACCGCTGGCTGGTGTCGCGCGCGCCGTGCAGCGTCGCGGCTGCCGCAACGACGTTGAAGAACTCGGCCGCCGCCCGTTCATCGATTGCGTGCAGGATCGGCGTGATGGGCCCGGCCACGGTGTGCAGCCGAAGCGTGGCCAGTCGCAATCGCCGTCGCAACCAGCCAACCTCGAGTGCCACCGATTGCATGCGGGCGACGGGCACGATCACGAGCTGTCGCCAGATCGCTCCAGTGCGAAACAACACTGTGTCGTCGGCCAGTGCGAAGCCATTTCGGCGCCAGGCAAACCATCGGAGCACCCAGGCGCGTCGCGGGGACTGTTCAAATCCGTCGTGCACTCGGCGCGGGCCAATCCCGCTCTCGAGCAACGCTCGCCCTTCACCCTCCTCGAGTGTTGGCAGCACAAGCGCGAGCACCCGCATGACGTCGGCGCGAGTTCCGACCGGAAGGATGGTGGTGTTTGCCTGATTGCCCGCCCCATCGGTCGACGATTTCGTCGCGCGATTGATTTTGATCTCCCACCACCCAGCCGGTCGCCACAGCAGAGGCTGACTCAGTTGGATCGAGTGGATGCGGCCGGGAGGCAGTGTCTCGTTGGTCGTAGAGAGAAGCCCGTAGCCGATCCGAATGCCATCGACCGTACCCGCGACGGTGAAGCGCAGCGACTTGGTGAATCGACTCCAGTAATAGCCGCCGACGCCGATGACCCCTGGAAAAATGCCCAACAGCACCACCGGAAGGTCGGCGATGCCCGCCGTCAGCACAATGCCAACGACAGCCACGATCACGATCACGGTCGTCGAACTCAGCAGGAGTGAGCCGATGACCCGGCCGAGCTTCATCGATACCACGGAGGTCGCTGGCGCTAGTCGCGGATCTAGCTCTGGCGCCAGCAACTCTGAGACTCGATCACGCACGGCGTCGCCGCTGAGCGCCGCGGCAGGCATCGATGGTTGCAGGGTGCCCGAAGCCAGGCGCAGAATTTCGCCGCGAAGGTTGTCTGCCGCAGCAGAGCCAAGGTAGTCGAGGTTGACGTTGGCGTTCTGGCCCGCGACGTTTATCTCCAATTTTGCGGCACCGAAGAGACGCGCGAAGAAGGGGCGCACGATATTGATCCCTTGAATTCGGTCAAGGCGCCCACGGCGACTCGTGCGAAAGAGAACGCCACTACGCACCTCGACGAGCTCGTCGGTGATACGGAAGGTGTGCATGCGCCACGAGAGGAAGAACCCGCCGATCGAGAGCAGCAGCACGACGATCGTGCCGAGTACGAGCGGCACGAGGAGGCCGTCATCGGCGAGGTGGCCAATCGGGTCATCACTTCGACCACCAAACACGCCCTGCAAGAATTGGTCGCGGCCTTGAATCACAAAGAAGCCGAGAATCGCAATGAAAGCGATTCCGCCCTTGAGAAATGGTGTGGCCGGGTGAAGCCGATGCCACTGTCCGTCGGCCATCGACGCGGCGGGCCCGACGGTGAAAACCGGAGGCGCGACTGGCTCGGTCACAAGCCGACCCTTCGGCTTTCGGCGAGCGCGACCAACGTGTCTCTCAACTCCTCTGCCTGCTGCTGAGGCAAGCCGGGAATCACCACGCCGGTTGCGGCCGCCGCCGTCACGAAGCGCAGTTCGCTGAGCCCGACGAGGCGCGCGATCGGCCCACGGTTGATATCGACGAGTTGCATGCGGCCATACGGCACGGCCACGACGCGATGCCACATGAGGCCGCGCCGGAAGACGAGGTCGTCGTCGCGCAACTGGTAGCCGATGGCACGCACGCGGCGGGGGGTGAGGGCCACCGTCAAGAGAGCAATCGCGCCAACGGCGATAGGAGGCGCCCAGCCGAACTGCCATTGAAACACGAGGAGAGGCACGAGCGAGATGGCGACGAGGATGGCCCCGGAAATCACATAGCCAATCAGGTCGACGACGATGTACCTCGGTGACACGCGTTCCCAGTGCCGGTGATCCATCGTCGGGTCGATCATGGTGTTGGCTCCTTGTTTGAGTCGTCGTCGGGCGGCAATGTGCACATTTTTTCTGCGACGAGCCCCCCAATGAGCAAGATCACTGCGCCAGTCACTGCGATCGCCGAGGCAGAGACAGAGCCTGCCGCTGGCACGACCGACCGAGTGAGCAAGAAGCAGAGGATGGCACCGGTCGCGCCGGTAGCGAGCGCGCCGGCAAGACTCGACGCCTTTGCCAGCAGCACAATCCGCGTTGCGTAGAACGGGTCGACCTGCGCCCCTGGCACCTTGCGCGCTACCCGGTACACCGGCACGGCCAGTAGTGCCACGACAATTCCGATAATGCCCGCGGCGGCGCCAAGAGTCAGTGGCGGAACCATGACCGCTTTCCCTGCGGCCACGATCGCAACTTCAACGAGCCAAGCGCCGCCCCCGGCAAGCAGACCGACAATGAGAAGAAGGGACGGTCGAGTCGGCGTCACGGCTGGCGCACCTTTCTCAGCAGGTCGGCAACGCTCTCGCCGCCGAGCCGCGCCTCAGGGTCAACCTCGAGCCACGGAGCAAGCACGAAATCGCGCTCTGCCGCGCGCGGATGCGGCAACGTGAGCATGTCGGTGGACAGCGTCACACCATCGACATCGATGAGATCGATATCGAGTGTTCGGTCTGCCCAACGCTGGGCCCGCACGCGGCCGAGATCAGTCTCGATCGTCGCCGTGGCTTCGAGCAACGCGATGGGAGTCAGCGCGGTTTGCACAATAGCTATCGCGTTCAGATACGGGGCAGCGTCGATGTCGACCCCGTGCGGCGTGAGCGCAGCAAACTCGTGCAGAGACGAGACGGCGGTGAGTTCCACACCCGCAAGGGCGGCGATGCGGCGCACCCCGTCGAGGATCGTTGCCTCGCGATCGCCGAGGTTGCTGCCGAGCGCGAGCACCGCTGTGATCACCGGGTGCGCTCGATGGTGACAGAAACATCCGAGAAGGGCACGGCGATCGGCGCGCTCGGCTTGTGCACGGTGACGCGAGTGCGCGTGACTGGCGCGTGGGAAAGCGCCACGAGCGCCACGCGCTCAGCCACCGTTTCAATCAGGTCGACCGGCTCACCCTCGACCGCGGCCACGACCTCCTCTGCCAACTCGCCGTAGTGCACCGTGTAATCGATGTCGTCGCGCTCGGCGGCTACGGCAAGATCGAGCCACACCGTGACATCGATAACAAAAACCTGACCGGTGCGGCGTTCATGCTCTAGCACCCCGTGAAATGCCGATGCCCGAAGGCCGGTCAGCGTAATTTGGTCATTCTCGCTCACGATGCTGCTCCCCGCTCCCATGCTTGCCAAACGTCAAGTGTCGCCCTCGTCGACGCGACATCGTGCACGCGAACACCCCACGCTCCCGCCTGTGCGGCGAGCGCGCTAATCGTAGCGGTCGCCGCATCCCGTGCACTTGGTGGCGCATCCGCCTCGACAAGCGCGGCGAGAAATCGTTTGCGCGAGACACCCACGAGTACGCGCGGGCCGAGCTTGGCCAGCGCCTCAAGGTGCCCGAGCAAGCGCCAATTTTCTTCGGCCGTCTTCGCGAAGCCGATGCCAGGGTCGACAATCACGCGGTTCTGGTCGACACCGTGCACGATGAGTTCTGCGAGACGCTGCTTGATCTCGCCGCGTACCTCTCGCACCACATCGGAGTGCCGACGAGCGTGATCGAGCGAAGTCCAGTGCATTGCGACGTAGTCGACCTCGGCGGCGGCGATCACCGCGTGCATCTCGGGGTCGGCAAGCCCGCCGGAAACGTCGTTGATGATGGCAGCGCCGGCGTCGGCGGCGAGTCTCGCTGTCGACGCGCGCATGGTGTCAACACTGACGCGCACTCCGCGTCTGAGCAAGGCCTCGACGACCGGCAGCACTCGCGCGTGCTCCTCGTCTTCGCCAACGCGCTCTGCGCCGGGCCGTGTCGACTCGCCGCCGACATCGACGAAGTCGGCGCCCGCGGCATGCAGCTCGATGCCGTGCCTCACTGCGTCATCGAGGTCGTGCCAACGACCACCGTCGCTGAACGAGTCTGGCGTCACGTTGAGAATGCCCATCACAATCGGACGGTTGCGGGCCACTCGCTTAGTCACTCGAACCGCCGAGTAGTGTCATGACTTCGGCCCGTGCAACCGGGTCGGAGAGTTCACCTCTCGTCGCCATGGTCACCGTCGAGCTCCTCGACTGACGCACGCCGCGTGCCGAGACGCAACCGTGTACGGCGTCGAGCACAACAACAACCCCGCGCGGCCCCAAGCCGCGCTCAAGGGCCTCGGCGATCTCTTCGGTGAGGCGCTCCTGAAGCTGCGGTCGAGAGGCGAGTGTCTCGACAACGCGTGGCAACTTGCCGAGGCCGACCACGCGATCCCCCGGAATATAGCCGATATGGGCTGTACCAACGAATGGCAGAAGGTGGTGTTCACAAATAGACCGGAAATCGACATCACGCAGCAACACGAGCTGCCCGCGCTCGCCCTCGGCAAGCTCCACCGTCTCGGTGAGGTGTTCGAGGGGATCCTGCCCGAGCCCCGCAAAGAAGTCCTCATACGCCTGCGCCACCCGCTGCGGTGTCTCGGCCAAGCCGGGGCGTGCGGTGTCTTCTCCGATCGCAGCAAGAATCTCGGCGACCGCCGCCTCGATGCGACCGGTGTCGATAGGCATTGCGACCTAGGCCGTCGCGATGCCGGGAGTCTTGCGTGGCCGCGTGGTGCGCTTCGGCTTGTTCGGCGGGTCGGAGTCAACGCCGCCGTCGACCACGCTCGCGTCAACCGGCGCCTTCGCGGCAATGACGATCGGCGGTCGGTCTGACAGCGGGCGCGAGTCGCTCGAGAGCCAGAGTGGGCGCTCTGGCAGCTTCTCGATCTTCTCAAACAGCACGGCGAGTTGATTGTGGTCGAGCGTCTCTTTCTCGATCAGCTCTGCGGCAAGAGCATCGAGCACGTCACGGTTGGTGTTGAGCACCTGCCACGCCTCGTCATGCGCTTGCTCGATGAGCGCGCGCACTTCTTCGTCGATCGCCTTCGCGATCTCGTCAGAGAAGTCGCGAGTGGCTCCGAGGTCACGACCCATGAACGGCTCACCCTGCGAGGTGCCGAGCTTGACGCTGCCGAGGCGAGCACTCATGCCGTACTCGGTGACCATCCGTCGGGCAATCGAGGTCGCCTTCTCGATGTCGTTCGACGCCCCAGTGGTCGGATCGTGAAAAACGATCTCCTCGGCAACTCGACCGCCCATTGCATACGCCAGCCGGTCAAGCAGTTCGTTGCGCGTGATCGAGTACTTGTCTTCGATCGGGTTGACCATCGTGTACCCGAGGGCACGACCGCGGGGCAAAATTGTCACCTTGGTGACGGGGTCGGTGTTTCGCATGCTCGCTGCAGCCACCGCGTGGCCACCCTCGTGATATGCCGTGATGAGCTTCTCTTTGTCGTTCATCAGGCGGGTGCGGCGCTGCGGGCCGGCGATGACGCGGTCGACTGCCTCGTCGAGAGCACGGTTGTCGATGAGCTGCGCGTTGCTACGCGCGGTGAGCAGCGCTGCCTCGTTAAGCACGTTGGCTAGGTCGGCACCAGTGAAGCCTGGCGTCTTGCGCGCGAGCACTTCGTGGTCGACGCCCTTGGCCAGCGGCTTGCCCTTTCCGTGCACCTCGAGAATCTGCTTGCGGCCCTGCAGGTCTGGCGCGTCAACGCCGATCTGGCGGTCAAAGCGCCCGGGGCGCAACAGGGCGGGGTCGAGCACGTCAGGGCGGTTGGTCGCAGCGATCAGGATGACATTGGCGTTGGCGTCAAAGCCGTCCATCTCGACCAGCAGCTGGTTGAGCGTCTGCTCGCGCTCGTCGTTGCCGCCGCCGATGCCGGCTCCGCGGTGGCGCCCAACAGCATCGATCTCGTCAATGAAGATGATCGCCGGAGCATTCTGCTTGGCCTGGTCGAAGAGGTCACGCACGCGGCTCGCCCCAACACCGACGAACATCTCGACGAAGTCAGAGCCCGAAATTGTGTAGAACGGCACGCCCGCCTCACCCGCGACAGCACGCGCGAGCAGAGTCTTTCCCGTTCCGGGAGGGCCATAGAGCAGCACGCCCTTCGGAATACGGGCTCCAACAGCAAGGAACTTGCCCGGGTCTTTCAGGAAGTCTTTGATCTCTTCGAGCTCTTCGACCGCCTCGTCGGCGCCGGCCACATCGGCAAAGGTGACGCTCGGGCTCTCTTTGCCGACAAGCTTGGCCTTCGACTTGCCGAACTGCATGACGCGGTTTCCGCCGCCCTGCATCCTCGAGAGCAGGAACCAGAAAATGGCACCGATGATGATGAACGGCAACATAATTCCCAAGATCGAGAGCAAGACGTTGGCTTGCGGAACCTCGTCGGTGAAGTCTTTCGGGTCTGCTGCTGTGACGGCCGCGACAATCTCTATGCCGCGGGGCGCCACATAGTAGAACTGCACACGCGTGCCGTTGGTGCCGTCGGCGTCGGCGAGATCGAGCGTGACACGCTGTTCGCCGTCAATGATTTTCGCCTTGGTGACGGTGTTGCCGTCGAGCAACTCAAGGCCGTGCTTCACCGAAATCTCTTTATAGGTATCTTGTTGCAGGCTGAAAAACGAGAACCCGCCAACTACGAGAATGGATACTGCGATCGCGATCCATAGCACCGGGCCGCTGAAAATACGCTTCATATCTGTTGACCCGGGCACCAAAGCCCGGCACCTCTCTGCTCGCAAAACCGTGTGCCAAGGCTATCGCCATTGGTCTGTGCGCCTGCTTGATGTTTGCCGTGGGCGTAATGCCCTATAGGTACACGTGCGGCGCGAGCACGGCGATGCCGCGCAGGTTTCGGTACCGCTCGGCGTAGTCGAGGCCATAGCCAATGACGAACGCGTTCGGAATCTCGAACCCCTGGTACTTGACGTGCACCTGAACCTTCGCCGCTTTTGGCTTGCGCAGCATCGTGCAAATCTCGACCGAGGCTGCGCCGCGAGTGCGAAGGTTCTCAAGCAGCCACGACAGCGTGAGGCCGGAATCGATGATGTCTTCGACGATGATCACGTGGCGGCCGTCGAGGTCGGTGTCGAGGTCTTTGAGAATGCGCACCACCCCAGATGACTGCGTGCTCGTGCCGTACGACGAGACAGCCATCCAGTCCATCTCGATCGGAATGCGCAGCTCGCGCGCCAAGTCGGCCATCACCATGACGGCACCGCGAAGGACGCCAACGAGCAGCGG
>JANONY010000137.1:0-11132 GCA_031421055.1 Actinomycetes bacterium
GACCGCCGAAGACCAGCTACGCTCACTCCAACAAGCCAGTGTTGCGACAACTGGTTGAACTCAAGCTGGACACAGGTCGTGCCGCACCCGATGGACGATGCGCTGGAAGCCCGCACTGAAAACCGCTGGGAACACAGTTACTGCGACAGGCCCGCTGCACGCCAACTTTCTGCTACTCTGCGAACGGTAAAGGGTCGTTCTTCGGCTTCCATTTTTCATCGTTGAGGCACACATTGACCTTCTTTGCACAGCGTTCTCGCGCAATGGCGGGCATCAGCGTCTTGGCAGCCGCAATTGTTTTCGGCGGGGCGGCAACGGCGGCTCTTGCAGCGCCGGCATCGTGGTCGGCCCCCGCCGATCTTTCCGCCACCACTCAAGACGCATCCGTCCCGCAGATCACCGTGGATGGGTCAGGCTTGGCCACCGCCGTATGGGTCCGCTTCGACGGTACCCACTACGTTGTGCAGGCCAGAACTTCACTCAACGGTGCACCGTGGTCGGCCACCGTCGATCTTTCCGCCACCGGTCAAGACGCACTCCAACCGCAGATTACCGTGGATGGGTCAGGCTTGGCCACCGCCGTGTGGTTCCGCTTCGACGGTACCCACTACATTGTGCAGGCCAGTTCTTCACTCAACGGTGCAGCATGGTCGGCCACCGCCGATCTTTCCGCCACCGGTCAACACGCATTCGAACCGCAGATCACCGTGGATGGGTCAGGCCTGGCCACCGCCGTATGGCGACGCTACGACGGCATCAACAACATTGTGCAGGCCAGAACTTCACTCAACGGTGCACCGTGGTCGACCCCCGCCAATCTTTCCGCCACCGGTCAAACCGCATACGCCCCGCAGGTCACTGTGGATGGGTTAGGCTTCGCCACCGCCGTATGGATTCGCTTCAACGGCAGCAACTTCATTGTGCAAGCCAGCTTCTTCGATAACCGCGTTTCCATCACGCCTGCCGCGCTGGCCGCTACTGGTGTTGACACGGCGACAGTCGCACTGACCAGTACTTTTGCTCTTCTGGTCATGCTCGCCGGTATCGGCATGATCCACATCCGCCGCCGCCAGGCAACGCCCAGCATGGTTACCTCCAGCCAGCAACGGCAGCAGGGAAGAAACCACTAAATCTGGGGTCCGAAATACCCGCAAGCAGCCCAACTCAGCCCACTGGTATATTGCAAGCGTTAACTCGTCAGCGCCGAGGCGATGCTCGTCACGCTCGAGTGAATTGGCCGCGACATCCACGACGAGGTCGACGTCTTTGGTCGCGCGCGGAGGTGGAGAGTCTCGTCGCGAACGTATCCCTCGATGATCTGGGTTTGGCTGGTGAGTTCGGTGTTGATCGCGTCTGCGGCGCTCCTGCCGGTGAGCACGAGCTCGCTCGCGGTCTTCGTTATTGAGTCCGCGGTGTAGTGGTGCCCGACTGTTCGGGAAGCGACTTTGCGTGCGATCTCCTCCGCGGTGCTCGTGCGGATACGTCGACGAATGCGCGCCAGCGTGCTCTGCGAGAGTCCGGTCGACGAATGACCAGACAGTTCACCGAGCAACGCCCACGAGAACGCGGCCGACCACGTGCGTCCCGCGCCAACGTTGAGCCAGCGACGCTCGCTAATCGAGCGAGGCGCAACGAGCCAGGTGCCGTCGGACAGTTGCTCGCCGGCGAGCTTGCCCGTTCGAAGGAGGTCTGCAACTTGGCGTTGAGACACGCCGAGCGCCTGAGCGGCATCTTTCGTCATCACACTATCCATTTGGTGCCGTTCTGTTGCCAGAGGCAACGCTGACTGGCGCTTGCAAGTGTCACCGTCCGGTTACATTGACCTTTGTAACCGTGTGGTGACATTAGCTATTGACACCGTACAGTGACATTGTAAGATGAAACCGTACGGTGACAGAGGAGGACCATGAAGAACGTGCGAGCGTTGGGCGCAAAAGTTAGGCAACTCCGCACCGATATGGGACTCAGTCAAGCCGACCTTGCAGAACAAGCATTTGTATCGAGGAAGTGGCTGGTGGACTTCGAAGGAGGCAAGTCGACGGTCGAGGCCAACAAGGTTCTCGATGTCCTTCAGGCTCTTGGCTACGAGGTAATGCTTGAGCCCTTATCGCGATCCGAATCCGCACAACGAAATGACGCAACTCATGGCAACCCGCGAACTTGACGTTTACCTCGACGGGGATCAGGCGGGCACCGCCCGCGTGTCGTCAACAGGGACGTTGACGTTCTCGTACGCCGAGTCTTATGCAGAACGAGCGAACCCAACGCCCTTATCCATGTCGATGCCGGTCGACGTCAGAGACCATAAGAATCGGGTAGTCCTGCCATTCCTTCAGGGACTGTTACCGGACAACGCACAGGCACTTGCCTCTATTGCGGCTACATACTCGGTGTCCGCGTCGAGTCCCTTTGCCATGCTGGAGCACGTAGGAAAAGACGTTGCCGGGGCACTTCAATTTGTTGCCAGCGGATCGAGCTCTCGCGACGCCGTGGATACACGCACTCGAGTAACAGAACTCACCGATCAACAGATCGAACAAATGCTGATTGAGGCCATCGCCGAGTATCGCTACGGCAAGCCAATAAAGCGAGCGGACGGTCGTTTCAGCTTGGCCGGTGCACAACCAAAGATCGCACTACATGAACTGGCTCCGGGGCGCTGGGGGCTACCCGAGGACGCGACCCCTACAACTCACATCTTCAAGCCCAATGCCGGAGAGATGAGGGACATCGACATCGTAGAGCAGATGACGATGACCGCCGCCCGCGAGTTAGGCCTCAACGTGGCGGAAAGCCACGTACGCACATTTGGAACGGTCAGCACCCTCGTTTCGAAACGGTATGACCGGGTGTCCATCGGCGGTCGATGGCGACGACTGCATCAAGAAGACCTATGCCAGGCGCTTGGCGTGACTCCGACCAAAAAGTACCAGCGCACGGAGGGAGGACCCGGAGTTGGGGCTGTTGCCAACCTGACGGAACTATTTCCTCTTGCCTCGGATAGGCGTGCCGTTTCCCTCGACTTCTTCAAGGCCTTCATTTTCAACGTCGTGATCGGCGGAACGGATGCTCACGCAAAGAACTATTCGCTGTTACTGAAGAACGAAACTGTTGCGCTGGCGCCGCTGTACGATCTCGCGACCTACGCGCCGTATCGAAACGACAATGAGCTCGTTTTGTTTCCCATGAGTGTGAATGGCAAATATCAATCCGACTCAGTTTCGACCGCCGACTTGGTGAAGGTCGGAAGCCGCCTGAAGGTGCCCGCTGAACAAGCCCGCGAGATAGTGGAACAGATTCGAACCGCAGCGATACCGGCATTCGAAAAGGCGCGAGCTCAATTCGCGTCAAACCCGCGCACCAAATCCGTAGCGAATGCTGTGGTCGAGTCGGTGCGTAAGCTCCCGCTTTGCGCGGGCTAGAACGCTGGGGCATCTGGGTGAGGTACCCGCCGTCCAACCAGCCATCTTCGAAGTGCCCCCAGGCAGATTCGAACTGCCGCCCCTGCCTCCGGAGGGCAGTGCTCTATCCCCTGAGCTATGGGGGCCAGGGTCAGTGCAAGGGTACCAGCGCGCGTGACATGATCGGATCATGCAACGCACAGTCTCTACCCGCATGCAGCTCGAGTTGTTCGGGGCAACCGAGATGGTCTTCAGCATGGCGGTGGCGAAAGAGTCTGAGCTCGACAGCGAGACGATGTCGTTCACGATCGACGATGAGCCGCGCGAATACGCTGAGCTCGTCGACAGGAACGGCTCGCGCCTGCAGAAGTTCGTCGCCGGGCCAGGCACGATGATCGTCGAGTACCGCGCAGAAATCACCGGCCACGCGACGACCCCACCGGTCGATGAACTCGATCTAGTTACCTACCTTCGCCCGAGCCGGTACTGCGAATCCGACATGCTGCTGCCGACCGCTCGCTCGGAGTTTCGCGGGCTACGCGGTCACGATCTGCTCACGGCCATCACGCTCTGGGTATGGGAGCGGGTCTCGTACGTGCCAGGGTCGAGCCTCGTCACCGATGGCGCAGCCCACACTCTCATGGCACGGCGGGGGGTCTGCCGCGACTTTGCTCACCTCGTCATCGCCTTGCTGCGTGCCCTCGACGTGCCTGCACGCATGGTCTCGGTCTACGCGCCGGGGCTTACTCCGATGGACTTTCACGCGGTCGCCGAGGCGTACATCGACGGCGCGTGGTGGATCGTCGACGCAACGCGCCTCGCCCCACGCCAGAGCATGCTGCGCATAGCGACCGGACGCGACGCCGCAGACATCGCCTTCCTCACCAACCACTGGGCCGACCTCAAACTCATCAAGCTCGAGGTTCTCGCAATCGTCAATGCGCTGCCGACCGACGACAGCGAAGCCCTTCTTCAGCTCGGCTAGCGTGCAGTTGGGCTAGTTAGTTCAGCGCCTCAAGCGCGGCGCTGACAATCGGCTGAGCGTCGCCTGCCTCGAGGAACCAGGTGGAGCTTGCCGAGAGCCAGCGCTTGCCGCTGAAGACGTCGATGGTGCCCGTGCCGCCGTCGGACGCGAAGAACGCGTCGACGCCGAGGGTGGTGACGGGCGAACCCGCGCTCGCGATGTCACTCTTCAGCTTTCCAAGCTCGTCGAGAGACAGTGCGGCGACCGAGACGGTCATGGTCTCGCCGCTCGTCAAGTTGACCCAGCCGCAGGCGGTGCCTGAGCGCGCGACGGCGTCGGCCGCTGGAGTGCCAGCCGCAAATGTATAGCCGGGATCTAGCGCCCAGTTGCCACTGCCCCAGTCGTAGATCGTCTGATCGCTGACGAGGTCTGTGCAGGCGATCGTCAGGGCATCGCCAGAGGCGGGGGGCGTCGCAGTGGGAGACGCCTCATTCGAGGGCGAACCCGTCGACGGTGCGGGCGTCGGCACACCTCGCTCAAGCGCACACGCGCTCAGTGTGAGAGCGCACGTGAGCACGAGTGCCGCACTACTGGCAATACCGACTCGTGAATGCATGGCTCCATTCTCACCCGACGGCAGCGAGACTTCGCGCATCGACAGGCGACGATAGGCTTGACCCTCGTGAATCCCGCGAGTTTGTCTGCCGCTTTGCTCACCATCGTGCGGTCTGCGCTGGAGGCGCGCGGGGCATCCGATACAAGCATCGAACTCGCGGATGTCGCCCTAGACCGCCCGAAGAACCGCGATCACGGCGACTGGGCCTCCAATATCGCGATGAAGCTTGCGAAGCGCCTCGACGTCAACCCGCGCGAGTTGGCGACCGAACTTGCGACTCACATTGCCGAACTCGACGGAGTCAAAGCGGTAGACGTTGCCGGGCCAGGGTTCATCAACATCACCCTCGACGCCGCGGCCGCTGGCGCGCTGGCCAAGACGATCGTCGATGAGGCAGAGCTATACGGCAATGGCGATCTCTATGCCGGCGTTACCATCAACCTCGAGTTCGTTTCGGCGAACCCGACCGGCCCGATCCACATCGGCGGAGTGCGCTGGGCCGCGGTCGGTGACAGTCTCGCCCGCATTTTTCAGTCGCAGGGCGGCATCGTCACCCGCGAGTACTACTTCAACGACCATGGCTCCCAGATTGATCGCTTCTCGCGCAGCCTCGTCGCAGCCTTCAAGGGCGAGTCGGCGCCGGAGGACGGCTACGGCGGACAGTACATTTTCGACATCGCGGCGCGCGTCACAGCAGACTACTCTGGCGACCTCGAGTCGTTGCCGGCCGACGAGCTGCAAGAGGTGTTCCGCTCCGTCGGCGTCGATCTCATGTTCGGCGACATCAAGGCGAGCCTGCACGATTTTGGTGTCGACTTCGACGTGTACTTTCACGAGAACGACCTGCACGATTCTGGGGCGGTCGAGCGCGCGGTCGCGCGCCTGCGTGAACTCGGCCACATCTTCGAGGCCGACGGTGCGACGTGGCTTCGCACCACCGAGTTCGGCGACGACAAAGACCGTGTCGTTATCAAGAGTGATGGCGAGGCGGCCTACATTTCGGGCGATCTCGCCTACTACCTCAATAAGCGTGAGCGCGGCTTCGAACGCAACATCATCATGCTCGGCGCCGACCACCACGGCTATGTTCAGCGCCTCATGGCGATGACCGCGGCTTTCGGCGACACGCCCTACATCAACCTCGAGATTCGTATCGGCCAGATGGTCAACCTGCTGCGCGACGGCGAGCCGGTGCGCATGAGTAAACGCGCTGGCACCATCGTGACCCTCGAAGACCTCGTGGATGCCGTCGGCGTTGATGCAGGACGCTACGCCCTCGTGCGCAGCTCCGCCGACTCGCAACTCGACATTGACCTCGACCTCCTCACCCGCAAGACCAATGACAACCCGGTCTTCTATGTGCAATACGGTCACGCCCGCACCCGCTCAGTGGCACGCAACGCCGCCGATTCTGGAGTGACGCGCGAGGCATTCGATGCAGGCCTGCTCGACCACGAGACCGAGAGCGCGTTGCTTGGCATCCTTGCTGAATTTCCGCGCATCGTTCGGCAAGCGGCTGAGCTTCGCGAGCCGCACCGCGTCGCGCGGTACGCAGAAGAACTCGCTGGCTCGTACCACCGCTGGTACGACAACTGCCGTGTCACGCCGCTCGGCGATGAGCCGGTGAGCGACGTGCACCGCACGCGCCTCTGGCTCAACGACGCGACGGGCCAGGTGTTGCGCAATGCGCTGACCTTGCTCGGAGTAGCCGCGCCAGACAGGATGTAGCAATGAGTCACGCCCAAGCACCCAAGAAACGCCGCTGGCTTGGCCCTGTCATCGTTGTGGCAGTTTTGCTTCTCTTGATCATCGTCGCGTTCGCGATTGCCGAGAAACTCGTGCGCGACGGAGCTTCCGCAGCACTCAGCGAGCCGATCAGGCAGATCTTCGGCACCGAAACTGAGGTGCACGTCGATTTCGGCCAAGGCTCGGTGATTTTGCAAGCGATGAGTGGATCCATTGATGCGGTGACTGTCGACGCCGACACCGTGACGCTCGGGCCGTCAACCGGTCGCATCCACGTGGTTGCGAACGGCGTTCCGCTCAGCACGGATGGCACCGTCCGCGCTCTCGCCGCGGAGTTGTATTTCGATGCTGCTGGCGTGACGAGCCTCGTGGCCTCATCGTCTGGCGCGCTCGCCACGACCCAACTCGACGGCGAGCACATCGTCGTGACGACGGAGAGCCCGGTCGCGGGGCAGACCGTGCCTGTTGTTGTCACCCTTTCGCCGAGTGCTGCCGATGGTCGACTCGGATTTTCGGTCGAGGCACTCGCCGTCAACGGCGCGGCGGTCGACGTCGACGCCGCTCGCTCCGGTGCGTACGGCGCCGAAGTCGCCGCGCTTGTGCAAGGGCAGAGCGTGTGCGTCGCCGAACACTTGCCCGCCTCGCTTGCACTTGACTCCGCGACGGTGGTCGGTGATCGGCTCGTGCTTGGATTCGTCGGCAGCAACCTCGCCCTTGCCGGGGGCGGCCTCACCACGAAAGGCGCGTGCGCCACATGACAATCATCGCCAAACCGGCAAAGAAGAAGCGCGGCAAGACGATCGCCGTTGCCGTGATTCTCGGCGGGCTGGCGCTCGTCGCTGGCGCACTGTGGGGCACCGAGGTATGGCTTCGGCAGCAGATCACCGACTATGTGACGGCCAAGGTGCACGAGGCGCTGAGCCTCGAGTCAGAGCACCCGGTCGCGGTTAAAGTCGCGGGCTTCTCGGTCATCACCCAAGTGCTCACCGGAAGGCTCGAGCATGTCGACGTCGCTGTTGAGAACGTGACCATCGGTGATCTCAGTGGAGACGTAGTGCTCGTCGCCGAGGGAATCCCGATCGACACGTCCAAGCCGGTCGATCGCGTGCAGATTGAGTTTGCTGCCACCGAAGAGTCTGTGCGGTCAATTGCAAGCACGCTCAGCTCGTCGACGATCGACGATGTCGAGCTGGTCGGGTCGGAGATTCGCTTCACGTCAGAGTTGAGTTTCTTCGGCTTCGCGTTTGACGTCGGAGTTGGCGTCGAGCCCTTCGCATCGAACGGGCAAGTCGGCTTCACACCGAAGAGCGTCGAGCTCAATGGCTCGCGTACCGACGTCTCAGAACTCACGAAGAGCTTCGGCTCGCTCGCCGACTCGCTCTTTTCCAGCCGCTCGGTCTGTGTCGCTCGATACCTGCCAGCTGCGCTGCGTCTCGAAGCGGTCGAGGTGCGGGACGATGCGTTTCTCGTCGTCACGATCAGCGCAGAGAAACGTGTGTTCAGCGAAGCCTCCATGCGCAAACTTGGCAAGTGTCCTCCCGGCGGGGCGCGCTAGAGCGTTCGACTCACAGGCCTCGCGCCGCTCGCTACAATTGGAGCGGCTTTGCGGCTCCTCCCGGGTTTGCTCGCTCTACCTGTCACCGATCTTGAGGGGTCCACCCGTGTCCGTCAGTTTGCTCGCCCCCTCATGGCTGCAGCACCCTGTCGACGCGAACGAACTCGACTCCGCCGTATGGTCGCGCAACGCCCTTCGCGGTGCCGACGGAGTTGTTGAAGTTGCGGGCCGCACCGTGACCTCGCTCGTCGAAGAGTTCGGCACGCCGCTGTTCGTGCTCGACGAGGCAGATGCACGCGAGCGAGCGAGGGAGATTCGCGAGGCGTTCGATTCAGAATTCGCCCGCGTCGGGGGAGCCGCCAAGGTCTATTACGCTGGCAAGGCCTTTCTCACTACCCAGGTCGCCGTATGGATGATCGACGCCGGCCTCAACATTGACGTGTGCAGCGGCGGAGAGCTCGCGGTCGCGCTCGCCGCGAGAGTCGACCCGGCGAGACTTGGCCTGCACGGCAACAACAAGAGCCTGGCCGAGATCGACCGAGCCGTCACCGTCGGCATCGGCGCGATCGTTGTCGACAGCCTGATCGAGATCGAGCGCATCGCGGCGGCTGCCACGAAGCACGGCACGGTGCAGGCCGTGCGGCTTCGCGTCAACAGCGGCGTGCACGCCCACACGCACGAATACCTCGCCACTGCCCGCGAAGACCAGAAGTTCGGCATCACGCTCAGCGACACTCCCGCCGCGGTTGCCGCCATCCGCTCGCACGACTCGCTGCAGTTCCTCGGGCTGCACTCCCACATCGGATCGCAGATCTTCGAGTCAGAGGGCTTTGCCGAAGCGGCGCGTCGCTTGCTTGAGGTGCACGCCGAGTTGCTCGCCGACGGTCCGGTGCCAGAGCTGAACCTCGGCGGCGGGTTCGGCATTGCCTACACTTCGGCGGATGACGCACTGCCGGTCGCCGAGATAGCGCGCCGTTTCGCCGACATCGTGAGCGATCGCGCTGCCGAGCTCGGAATCCCGATGCCGACCGTGGCAGTCGAGCCTGGGCGCGCCGTGATCGGCCCATCGACCATGACGATTTACGAGATCGGCACAATCAAAGACGTCGTGGTTTCGCTCGACGACAGTGCGAAGACCGCCGTGCGCAAATACGTGAGTGTCGATGGTGGCATGAGTGACAATGTGCGGCCCGCCCTGTACGGCGCCGACTACTGCGCTCGTATCGCGAGTCGTGCATCCGACGCTGATGCTGCTCTCGTTCGGGTAGCGGGCAAGCACTGCGAGAGCGGCGACATCGTCGTGGCCGCAGAGTACCTGCCCGGTGATGTCGCTCCGGGCGATCTGCTCGCTGTGCCTGCCACGGGCGCCTACTGCTGGTCGCTCGCGAGCAACTACAACTACCTCGCGCGCCCACCGGTCGTCGCGGTGCGTGACGGCCACGCGCGGGTGCTCGTGCGCGGCGAGACTGAGCAAGACCTACTGTCCAGAGACACAGGAGTGCAAGCATGATCGAATACCGCAACCTCAAGGTCGCGCTGCTCGGCGGCGGCAACGTCGGCGCGAATGTGGCGCACTTGCTGATTGATCAGGGCGATGAGCTAGCGAGCCGCGCGGGTGCAGGCCTTGAACTGATAGGGGTCGCGGTGCGCGACATCGACGCCGAGCGCACTCCGAGCATTCCGAAGCACCTGCTCACCACCGACGCCGAAGCGCTGATCCTCGGGGCCGACATCGTCATCGAGCTCATCGGCGGGCTCGAGCCGGCCCGCACGCTCGTGCTCAAGGCAATCAACAGCGGCGCCGACGTGATCACGGGCAATAAGGCACTGCTCGCCACCCACGGTCCAGAACTCTTTGACGCCGCAGAGCAGGTCGGGGCGCAGCTGTACTACGAGGCGGCGGTTGGTGGCGCGATCCCGATCATCCGCCCACTGCGCGACAGTCTCGCTGGCGACCAAGTGACTCGCATTCTTGGCATTGTCAACGGCACGGCGAACTACATCCTTGACCTCATGGACTCCGAGGGCGCGTCGATGGAGGCCGCTCTGGCGAAAGCCACAGCGCTCGGCTATGCGGAGGCGGATCCAACGGCGGATGTCGGTGGCTTCGATGCCGCACAGAAGGCGGCAATTCTGGCGAGCCTCGCATTCCACACCGCGGTTCCGCTCGAATCGGTCTACCGAGAGGGCATCACCGAGGTCACGCTCGAGCAGGTGCAGGCCGCGCGCAAGGCGGGTTACGTGGTCAAGCTCTTGGCGATCGCGGAGCGCCTCGCGATTCCGGGTACCCAAGAGTTCGGCGTAAGTACGCGCGTACATCCCGCGCTCATCCCGCTCGAACATCCGCTTGCCGCTGTGCACCAAGCCAAGAATGCCGTGTTCGTCGAAGCCGAGGCAGCGGGATCGCTGATGTTCTACGGCGCTGGTGCTGGCGGAAGAGAAACGGCGTCTGCCGTGCTCGGTGACCTCGTCTCTGCCGCTCGCCGTCACGTCGTGGGCGGCCCGGGCGTCGCGGAGTCGACCAACGCCAACCTGCCGATCCTGCCGATGTCACGGGTGATCACTCGCTACCAAATCACGCTAACGGTCGTGGATCGACCTGGTGCGCTCGCCGCGATCGCGACGCTGTTCGCCCAGCACGATGTGTCGGTCGAGACCTTGTCGCAAACCGCCGGTCATGAGGCAGATAACAGCACCGCTACCCTTGTGATTGGAACTCACGCTGCGACGGAATCCTCGCTCGCCAGCACCGTCGAAGCTCTGAAGACGAGCGACGCGGTTAGTTCAATCGAATCCGTACTGAGAGTTGAAGGTCTATAGACATGGCCAACCAGTGGCGTGGAGTGCTCC
>JANONY010000138.1:0-7024 GCA_031421055.1 Actinomycetes bacterium
CAGTTGCTGGGTGCTGACCCGCGGCTCGATCATGCAGAAGTTCTCCTTCAAGACCGCCCCCGACCGAATGTTTTTGTGGATCACGCCCGAGTCGATAAGCGACGGCACGAACTCGCTGCTCGTCAATGGCTTCTGGGGCGCCAGCCGTCACATCAACTATCTCGGTGAAGTCATCCAAGCGATCGCCATTGCCCTTGCCGCCGGCTACGTCGGCGTGTGGATGGTCTGGCTCTACCCGATGTACTACATCGCTCTGTTCATCAGCCGCCAACTCGATGACGACAAGATCTGCCGTGCCAAATACGGCGCGCTATGGGATGAGTACACGACCAAGGTCAAGTACCGGATCGTTCCCGGCATCTACTAGTCGAGCGGCAGGTGCATCCCGATCAGGTCTGCGGTCGAGAAGCCGAGCGCGTGACCCAGCGGGCCACATCTGGGAGGTCGCGCTGAGGGCGAAGCAGACGGTTGTGGCCACGGGCCAAGCCCCTTGTTCGGCGTGTTACCGACGATGTCACTGCTCAATACTGTTGCCCTGACTCGGGTTAGCAAACGTCGCCAGAAGCTCTCCGATGCGATGCTGCTGATCCAAAGGATGCCGTAGCGGCATCGCGGTGTTGAGTCGGTAGACGTTGCGGCGGCCTGCGCGTTCGCGGTCGAGGTAGCCGGCCTCCTCGAGCTCGCTGACGATTCGCTGGGCAGCCCGCTCGGTGATGCCCACTTGCGCCGCTACGTCTCGCAGTCGCACGTTCGGGTTCTCTGCAACGCACAACAGCACGTGCGCGTGATTGGTCAAGAAGGTCCACTGCGCCATGCCCCATTCTCTCGCGTCCCGACCGATTTCTCCTCACACTTGATTCCCGACATTCAACATGTGCTATCTTTTTCGTGTATTCAAATTCAGGTAACAAAGGGCAGATATGAGCAACGATCTCGCAGTGCTGGCACTCGCGGTAGCGCCGTGGATCGCGGCGCTGTTCGCTGCAATAGCAGGGAGGGCGGGGTTGAGTGCAGACGCTGTAGCCCGAATAGCGTCGACAGTGGTCGGGGCAGGGTTTATCGCTTCCGTGGCTGCGGTGCCGTACGTAGTGGCATCCGGCAGTGCGCAAGTCGGAGTCGGAGCCACGACCCTCCGCCTTGATGCGTTGGCAATGATCCTGTCGATGTTGGTGCTCGGATTGAGCGCCCTGATCCAGACATTCGCTGTCCGCTACCTGCGCGGCGATTCTCGCCAAGTATGGTTCGTCGTCAGCGCCAACCTACTGACGGGGTTCACCGTACTGATGGTCTGCGCCGGGTCGGTCGCCGTCTTTGCGGTGGGGTGGGTGGGCGCAGGAGCCGCGCTACTACTACTGCTCGCGACTTATTGGCCGCTTGCTCAGGCGCGTGACGGCGTTCGGCGCACCGGCATTCGATTTTTCATCGCCGATGCGGCGTTCCTTGTCGCGGTGACTATCTTGCTGGTCGCGAACGAAGGAGACGTGTCGTTGGACCAGCTCGGTGAGGTCGCTGGGTCACTGCCAGGGCAGGCACAGCTGATCGTGGCGGCTCTGCTCGTGGCTGCGGCGCTAGCCCGCTCCAGCCAGATCCCATTTCAGGGGTGGTTGCTCTTCACGCTAGCTGCGCCAACGCCGGTCTCCGCCCTGCTGCACGCTGGCGTCGTCAACGCGGGCGCCATTTTGTTGATTCGTTTCGCCCCGACAATCACCCAGCACCAGGTCGTCATGATCACGATCTTTCTTGCCGGAGCGGCGACGCTGGTGTACGCGTCGACGCTGCGTCTTGTTCGCCCAGACGTTAAAGGTCGTCTGGTGTTCTCGACTATGGCGCAGATGGGATTCATGATTATGGCCTGCGGGTTGGGGCTCTTCACGGCCGCGATATTCCACCTTGTAGCCCATGCACTGTTCAAGAGCGCGCTGTTTCTCGGCGCCGGAACGGGAGTGCGTCACCACGCAGTCGAACGGGATCTGCCGACCCGCGCGCGCCACTCCGGGTCGACCATTGCAGTCGCGGTGAGCGTGTCGCTGATCGCGCCTGTGCTCGCGCTAGTCGCGGCGAAACTGGTCTTCTCGCCGACCGTGACTGCGGCAAGCGCCGGCTTGCTGGCCTTCGTCGTCGTGACCGCGAGCGTCGCCCTGGCGTCGGCGCTGATCACGAACTTCTCGGTGCGAACGGCTGTCATCGGTTTGGTCGCGACATTCGGGCTGACGTTTGCCTACGTCGGTTCGCTTCAGGTGTTCACCGCAACTCTCGAAACCGCCGCTGCCGTCAACGGAGCGCCTGCGTGGCTGCTTGTTGTACCAAGCCTCGGGTTGCTCGCGGTCGAACTGCTCGCGCGTAACCCGCGCCCCGCCGCGCGCCTGCGTGACCTTGTTTACACGCATTCACTAGCAGCCACGTCGAGTACGCCGTCACTAGTCAGAGGAGTAATCTCATGAGCTTGATCCTGCGTGCCCAGGTGGCCGCTGCCGCCCACGATGTGGTACCGGCCTGGCCGTTGGAGTCCTTCATCGCGGTAAACCCTCTCGCCGGCCGCGAAAATCTGCCATTTGAGACCGCCGCGACCTCGGATGTGATGCTCACCCGCCCCCACGACGCCTACCTGTTAGACCTCGAGCGAGGACGCATCACTGACGCCGACCTCGAAGCGGCGCTGGTGGAGCGCATTCCCCAGCTCGCAGCGCAGCTCACCATCGGCGCAGCGAGCGTGCCCGCTGTGCGCGTTGGGGTGATTGACATGAAGTCCGCCCAGTGGGTGTCGCCCGCCGCTGTGGTCGCAGCGACCCCGTGGCTCGACGAGTATGTGGCGGCGTGGGTGTCGTCGTACCTCAACCCGGATCCCCTCTGGGCCATGCCCCACAAGCACGACGGCTTCTATCGGGCGTGGCGAACTCTCGCTCGCCGGGATCCCGGCTTGCCGAGAAGAGCTCGCCGGAAACTGGCTGACGTGCCGCGCGAACCAGATGGCGCCCTGGCGTGGGCTCTGGACCGGCTTGGGGTGACCGGGTCCGTGACCAGTCACGCACTCCGTGAAGAGCTGACCTTGCTGCCGGGGTGGGTTGGGCACATCAAATGGCGAGCTGAGAAGATCGGCGATATCGACCTAATCTCGTACCTCGCGGTGCGATTCGTCGTTCGAGCCCTTCAGGGCATCCCCGCCACACCGCTGGGCGGCTCACCATCTTTCGACGGGACTGCAGCAGGCGTCTGGTCGCGAGCCGAAGTCGTGACAAGCCAGTTCGCAGGCGCGGCAGCGACCCGCGAAGACACTGCGGCGATCGCCCGAGTTTTGGCCAACCACCCGATCGCCGCGCACCCGTACACCTGGCAGAAAGCCTACGAGCTGCACTACCGAAACGCGCTGCTGCCGACTCTGAGCGACGACGACGCGGGTGACGAACGACCAAGCGTGCAGGTCGTGATGTGCATTGATCCGCGATCAGAGGGGATGCGACGCCACCTCGAGCACACCCCTGCCGTTGAGACCTTTGGATTCGCCGGATTCTTCGGGGTGCCCGTGCGTTTCGCCCGCTACGCCGCCCGCGGTGCCATCAACTCGCTCCCTGCCCTGTTGACCCCGCGCCACCACCTCACAGAACTCCCGACCACACCCGCGCTGGCTGAGAAAATTGTCGCGCGTCGGCGCTCAAAAGATGCTCTGCGACGAGCAACACACGCTGCCGACTCCAGCGCTGTTACTCCATTCGCATTCGCGGAGACCACCGGCTGGCTGTATGGCGCGATGAGCATTCTGCGCACCTTCACCCCCACGCTTCACGCACGGCTTCAGCGCGCTCGCGCGCAGTCAACCCGGGCGCTTGACAGCATCGTGACGGTCTCCGAGGCGTTCACCGCTGATGAGCGTGCGGGCATGGCCGAAACCGCTGTTCGCATGATGGGGATGACCCGGTTTGCCCCGCTCGTGATCTTGGCAGGGCACAGCTCTGAATCGATGAACAACCTCTACGAGTCGGCGCTGGACTGTGGTGCCTGTGGCGGCAATCCGGGAGCGGCAAACGCCCGCTCAGCCGCCGCCATCTTCAACGACCCCGGCGTACGTTCCCACCTCGCAGCCCGGGGAATCGAAATTCCCGCCGACAGCTTTTTTGTAGCGGCGGAGCACAACACCGTGACCGACGCGCTGACCTTGCTCGACACGCATCTGATGCCGCAGAGCCATGTCGAGGCGTCGCAGTCGTTCGATCACATCCAACGCGCCGCGGCAGACGACCTGATCAGGGAACGCGCCACCGACCTGCCTGGGGCATCCCCTAGGCAGTCCCCGTCGCGCGTACGGCGACGCGCCCACGACTGGGCCGAGGTCTACCCAGAGCTCGGATTGGCTGGTAACGCCGCCATGATCATCGGGCCGCGGCAGCTGACCCGAGGCGTTGACCTGAGTAGGCGCGTGTTCCTTCACTCCTACGAGACGCAGCTCGATACCGATGGCACCGCCCTAGAAACAATCATGACCGCACCCCTCGTGGTGGCGCAGTGGATCAACCACCAGTACTACTTCTCGGCACTCAACCCGAGCACTCTCGGTGCCGGAACCAAAACAATTCACAACGCCATCGGCACCATCGGGGTGCTTGCCGGCCACGGTGGTGACCTACGGCGCGGCCTGCCTTGGCAATCCGTCGGCTTCGGCAGCCAGCTGTTCCATGAACCGATGCGACTGACCGTGATCATTCAGGCTCCGCTCGAACGGGTGGGTGCCATCGTGTCGCGCAATCAGGTCTTGCGAAACCTGCTTGACAACGACTGGATCACCCTCACCGCACGCAACGACACGACCGATGCTTGGCACCGCTACACCCCGTACGGCTGGAAAACCGCCGTCTCGACAATTGAAGGAGCACGACTATGAACAACCTGACCAAGATGACTCGCCTAGAGGTCATCGTGCCCGCTCGCGACGCCCCAGCGATCCGCGAACTGATTACCTCGGCGGGTGCGACGGGATACACCTCGGTCTCAGGAGTGTCAGGCATCGGACACCACGGACAACACTCCGGCGCGTTACTTTTCAACGAGTACGACACCCTCACCATGCTCATCACCGTTCTGCCGCCAGAGAAGGCTGGCGACCTGATCGATGCCATTCGCGAACTTCTCGGCACATCGAGTGGAGTCATGTTCGTCGCCGACACCTACGTCTCTAGGCCCGACTACTTCTAGTGACGCACCCGCACACCGAATACACCGGGCGCTCGATCTCGTTCGCCACGATGCACGGAAAGGAACAACTCGCCGAGGAGTCTTTTCGCACTGTTCTTGGCGCGGCGGTGACGGCACCGCACGGTCTCGACACCGACCAGTTCGGCACCTTCGCCGGCGACATCGCCCGCACCCTCAGCCCGCACGCGGCCGCCCGCACCAAGGCCCGCCTTGGCATGCAGATCGCCGGCACCACCCTCGGGCTTGCCTCCGAAGGCAGCTTCAGCTCTGGATTCGGCCCCATCGTCGAGAACATGGAAATTCTGATGTTCATCGACGACGACCGTGGCTTGGAGCTCGTCGAAGGCACCATCGGCACGTCGCCGCTTCCGGGCGGGCACCGCGTGCACACCGCGGACGCCGCGCTCGCGTTCGCGTCAGCCGTTGGGTTTCCAGAACAGGGGGTAATTGTGCAAAGCACAGCCGACAATCACACGACCGCCTACAAGAACTTCACGCACCTCGGCGAGCTGGCACAGACCGTACAGACCCTAGTGACCGAACAGGCAACCGTCGTGATCTTGCCGGATTACCGAGCCCACAAAGCGCCATCGCGCGCAGAAACCATCCGCGCGCTTTGCAATCAAATGGCCCTCCGCCTTGCAACCCCATGCCCGCAATGCGAGACACCCGGCTTCGGGCAGGTAGACGTCGAACACGGTGTTCCCTGCTCGCAGTGTCGGTTGCCAACGCGGGTGATAGCCGCCGACATCCACGGATGCGGTCGATGCGAGTACCGCGCTCGTGTACCACGCAACCTCACCGTAGCCGACCCGCGATGGTGCGATTACTGCAATCCTTAGCGGTGGCCTTAACGAGTAGTCGACGCTGCGTCAACCGCCGTGATGGCGCTATATAGGTTGGGCGCTTTTAGCCCTCGGTGGGCGCACGTCGGCGGCTCGCGGCGAGATGAATATGCCGCGAGCCGTCGATGGTGCTCGCTAGCTTTTCGTGCCAGCCAGCTGCGCTGCTACCGCGATTGCGTCACCCTCTGGCGCGTCCGACTTCTTGTCTGGTCGTGCGATGAACAGGTAGAGCATGCCGCTGACGACGACGACGCCGAGGCCGAGCAGCACGATCCAGTCGTCAAGGAATACCCCTGACGAACCCGGGCGCGCGAGCAGGATGATGGCGAAGACGCCGTACAACAGAGCCACCACATTGATGACGTAGCCTGCGGTGCCGAGGTTGAACGGCCCGGCTGGCTTCCAGCCCTTGACGCGTTGCCGTAGCGCAGCGAGCACCACCATCTGGAACGCCACGTAGATACCGATGACGGCGAATGAGGTGATCTGCACAATGAGGGTGTCTGAACCGACGTACACCAGTATGCACAGCAGAAGCGGGACGCCTGACGCCACGATCAACGCATTGCTTGGTACGCCAGAACGCTTTCCAACCGTGGCGAGCCACCTGTGGCCCGGAAGCATCTCGTCTCGCGCAAACGAGAACAGTAGGCGGCTTGCGGCAGCCTGCAGGCTGAGCACGCACGACAGGAACGCCAAGACAGCGACCACGAGGAATATCTTCGCTCCAACGGGGCCGAGCGCTGACTCAAGGATCAGCGGAATCGGGTCGCCATCTTCGCCGCTCACGATCGCCGCGAGATCGGGAGCCGCCATGACGTATCCGCTGAAAGCGAACAGTGCAGATACGCCACCGACGACAATGGTCAACCACATGGCGCGCGGGATGCGCCGAGCTGGGTCAGTGACCTCCTCGGCAACGTCGCCACAGGCCTCGAACCCGTAGAACAGGAACAGTCCAGCGAGCGCGGCGCCCAAGAATGCAGTCGCGTAGC
>JANONY010000139.1:0-10032 GCA_031421055.1 Actinomycetes bacterium
GGCGGGCAATCTGGCCCGATGTCGTTGCGGGTCGGAGAAGAGCCCCGCTTCTCTCGGAAACCTGTCAGCCACCATCCAGCCCCCAGCTGTAGCATGAATTCTCTAACCGGCATATGAATTGGAGTTTTCCCATGAAAGGCAAGATCCTCCTAGTGACAGGGCTCGCTGTCGGGTACCTTCTTGGCACTCGCGCTGGTCGGGAGCGGTACGAAGAGATCACGTCAGCGGCGAAAAAGCTGTGGGCCGACCCGCGCGTGCAAAAGCCGGTGAAGCAGGCAGAAGACTTCGTCAAAGAAAAGGCGCCTGAGGTTGCCGACTTCGTTGCCGACGGCGTGAAGAACGTGGTGGCAAAGGTGTCGGGCAAGCCGACGACTACTGCGCCAGCAAAGACGACAGGCACCGCACCCAAAACCCCAAAGACGACGTCAACCAGCGCTTCCTAGTCATGGCTGGGCAGCCTGAGAAACCGCGCGGGCTATTTCGGCTGATTGCCGACGTGCCGACGCTGATCGTTGACTTGTTCCGCCACGAGCTCGAGAGTTTTAAAGCGGAGTTAGCCAAGAAGGCAAAGGGAGTTGCGGTCGGCGCGGGCCTTCTGGCCGGTGCCGGAGCTGTCGCATTGCTCGCCTTGATCATGCTGATGATCGCGGGCGTCTTCGCCCTCGCCCTCGTTGTGCCGACGTGGATGGCAGCCCTCATCGTGGCCGGCTTTCTCCTTCTCATCGCGCTAGTGCTCGTACTTGTTGGGCTGCGGCACCTCAAAAAGGGCGACCTCAGCAAGACCGCCAAGAGCGTGCAGCGCGACCTAAACACCATAAAAGGAACCGGAGAGTGAAACTGATATGACTGACCACTCATTAGACGACTCCATCGCCGACGTTCGCGCTCGACTGGGGAGCACCCTCGACGCAATCGAAGACAAAGTGAACTTGCCGAAACAAGCGAGTGCGCTCGTTGAGCGTGGCAAGGCCTCCTACGAAGCGAATCCGTTGCCCTGGATCGTCGGTGCAACGGCGGCGGCGATTGCCATCGTTGGTCTCGTGGCGTGGGCTATTTTCAGCCCAGACGACGAGTAAACACGGCCGTGATCGCGAGCCTCATTTTCGGACGATTCGCGGGCTAGCGCGTCGCGAGGCAGGATAGGGGGCATGAGCACTCCCGCCAAGCCGCTTGCTGGCTGGCGTGTGCTCGTGCCGCGAGGCGGCAAGTGGGGTGACGGCGTCGCTGCGTCCCTTCGAAACTGCGGTGCGATCCCGGTGATCGCCCCAATGATCAACTTCGCAAGCACCGAAAACGAAGCGGCGCTCGCCGAGGCATTCGGTCGGCTTGAATCTGGCTCGTTTGATTGGCTCGTGGTCACGAGCGCGACCACGGTTGATGTTTTGGTGAGCCAGCAGATTGTCGTGCCAGCGAAGACGCAGGTTGCGGCGGTGGGAGAAACGACGGCCGCTGCCCTGCAACTCGCCGGCTATCACGTGCACTTCGTTCCGGAGGCCGATAATTCCGCTCGCGGGATCGTGCGGGAGTGGCCGGGAGCGGCCGGCTCGGGCAGGGTGCTTATTCCCCACTCCGACATCGCTGAGCCGACCATCGTTGCCGGACTCGCAGCCCTCGGACTTGACGTCGAATATGTCGCGGCCTATCGCACGGTCGGCGTTTCGGTTAGTGATGAGGTTGCGGCCGACGTGGCTAGCGGGCGAGTGCGCGCGGTACTTGTGACCTCGGGAAGTGTTGCCAGGCAGGTCGCCGAACAATTGGCGCCACTGCCCATCGGCACGCTCGTTGCGTGCATCGGACCACGCACCGCATTTGACGCCCGCGGCGCCGGTCTTACCGTGCATCTGATTGCCGAAACGCGATCGGCGGATGCACTCGTTGAGGCGCTCGTCGAGCACGCCACGCGAGAAGTGACGGAAGGCTAGAGCACCACCGCAAGCACGAGCAGCACCGAGCCAACCAGTGGCGCGGCTCCTTGAAGCACAGCTGCGCGCGCGAGCTTCGGGCTCGAAGTGATGAGCACCGTGGCAGCAAATACCATGCTTGCCGCCGAAAACAGCACGAGTGCAACTCCCGCTTGTTCGAGTCGTGGCGTCGCGATCAACACGATGCCGACGATGATGCCTGCAGCGAGAAAAGAGTTGTAGTAGCCCTGGTTGTAGGCCATCGGTCGCACCGTATCTGCGTCGGCCTGGGTGCGCAGCCCAAAGGTCTTCCAGGTGCGCGGCTTCGACCAGGCGATTGACTCGAGATAGAAGATATAGAGGTGGATCAGGGCCGCTAGCCCCACAAAAACGAGTCCGGCGACCAGCAACGCTTCGTTCATTCGTTCAGTGTGGCAGCTATCCGAACAGAATTCGTGCCTCATCGTAGCGTTCTTGCGGCACCGTCTTGAGCTGGCCGAGTGCTTCTTCGAACGGCACGTTGATGATGTTAGTTCCGCGCAGGGCCACCATCGAACCCCACTTCTCAGCGAGGGCGAGTTCGAGCACTTTCATGCCGAGTCGCGTGGCCAGCACGCGATCGAAAGCACTCGGTGTTCCCCCTCGCTGGATGTGCCCGAGGGTGGTCGCGCGCGTCTCGATTCCGGTGCGCGCCTCGATTATCGGGGCGAGCATCTCGCCGATGCCGCCGAGCCGTGCGCGACCAAAGGCGTCGAGTCCTCGCTCGCTGTGGGCGTCATCCATCGAATCGAGGGCGAAGCCTTCCGCCACGCAGACCAGCGGCGCTCGGCCGCGGTCGTGAGCCGAAGTGACCCACTCCAAAATCTGATCGATGCTGGTCTTTTGTTCTGGAATCAGGATGGCGTGGGCGCCGGCCGCCATACCGGAGTGGAGGGCGATCCAGCCGACGTGGCGTCCCATCACCTCCGCGATCATGCAGCGGTCGTGGGCGTCGCCGGTGGTGCGGAGGCGGTCCATCGCCTCGGTGGCAATGCCGACGGCTGTGTCAAATCCAAAGGTGTAGTCGGTAGCCGAGATGTCGTTGTCGACGGTCTTCGGAACACCGACTATGTGCACTCCGGCGTCGGTCAGCCGTTTGGCTGCCGCGAGCGTGCCCTCGCCGCCGATCGCGACGATGGCGTCAACGCCGTTCTTGGCCATGACCTCGTTGACGCGATCCACCCCGCCGTTTGCTTCGAACGGGTTCGTACGCGAGGTACCGAGAATCGTGCCACCCTGTTTGCTGATGCCCTTGATGTCGTTGCGTCCGATCGGCATGACGTCATCTTCGACGACACCCTTCCAACCGTTGCGAAAGCCGACGAACTCATCGCACTTTCCGGTCTGGATGCCGCTGTACACGATGCCGCGAATGACCGCGTTGAGGCCGGGCGCGTCGCCGCCGCTCGTGAGTATGCCGATCTTCATGGGTTAATAATGGTGCATTGCGGGGACGGTAGTTGTCAGGGAGCACTCTGATCGTTACTGTCTGAATCGTGCGACTAATCGCACCACAATTAGCAAGGAGTCTCCATGACCAACTCAGCACCCGCGGCTGTACCTGGCAAGACACTCGGCATCGTCGCCCTCGTGTTCGCTTTCCTCTCGTCGCCGATTGGTTTCATTCTTGGGCTCGTCGCCAAGTCCCAGTCGAAGAAGGCTGGGGTCTCGAACACGCCGGCGACGGCCGCGATCGTTCTCGGTCTCATCGGAACGATCATCATCGCGATCATCATCGGGGTATCGGTCGCCGGGGCTGGTGCCCTTCTCGGCCAGTGCGCTGACCTAGGGCCCGGCGTCCACGAAGCGGGCGGCGTCACCATTACCTGCGGCTAGTAGAGCCCTTCGAACGGGCCTTCGCCACGGTGGGGGTCCGTTCGAGCGTCACGCCGCGTGGCGCTCGCATGTTGCGACGGCGTGCTCGTCGCACACGACGAACTGCAAGTCGCACGTCGAGTCTGCGCAGTTCTCGATGCGCTTGGTCAAAGCGCCGCAGCGGTAGCACTCGCCGATGACGGCAGTATTCGCGCTGAAGTCCACCGACATTCGCTTGTCGAAGACGTAGAGCGAGCCATCCCACAGCCCAGAGTCGCCGTACTTTTTGCCGTAGCGAACGATGCCTCCGGCGAGTTGGTAGACCTCGGTGAAGCCGCGATTGACCATGAGTGACGACAGCACCTCGCACCGGATGCCGCCGGTACAGTACGTGACGATCGGCTCGTTCTTGAGGTGGTCGTACTTGCCGCTCTCGAGCTCGTTGACAAAGTCGCGCGTCGTTGCCACGTCTGGCACTACCGCGTTCTTGAAGCGCCCGATCTGTGCTTCTAGAGCATTGCGTCCATCGAAGAACGTGACGTTCTTCTCAGCGACGAGCTCGTGCAGCTGCTCTGGGCTCAGCTTCGTGCCACCCCCGACAACGCCGGTCTCGTCGACCTGAAGTTCGCCAGGTGCGCCGAAGCTCACGATCTCGTCGCGCACCTTGACCGAGAGGCGAGGAAAGTCGGTGCCTGTGCCCTCGCTCCACTTGAAGTCGATATCTTTGAAAGGCGCGAACTCGCGCGTGCGGCGCACGTACTTCTTGACCGTTGTGAGATCGCCGCCGACAGTGCCGTTGATGCCGTCTTTCGATAGCAGGATGCGCCCGGTGAGCCCGAGCGAGTCACACAGCGTGTACTGCCAGAGCCGCACAGCCTCGGGGTCGGCGAGAGGCGTGAACCGGTAGAACAGCAGGATTTTTGAGACGGCCACCCACCGAGCCTAGATGTCGCAGCTCCAGAACACGGAGTCGGGGTCGTCGCCCGGTAGGAGGTCGCGGTCACGCACGATGGTGAGAAGCGGGATGTCTGGGTAGTCACACAGGCCATCGAGCGCGTGTGGGTCGTCGGTCGCATACTCGATATCGAGGAACTGGTCGCCGTAGACATCACTGTAGGCAGAGCACTCGTCGTAGACGAAACACTGTTCGCTGATGACAAAGTCGAAGCCGATCTCGTCTCGACCGCGGTAGCCGAGCTCTGCCGTGTTCTTTTGGCCGGCCGCGAGGCCGAGGGCGTGCGCTTGTGCCACCAACAGGGACGCGAAAGTCACGTTGTGCTCGAGAGTCAGCCCGTCGAAGCGGGAGTAACTGTCGAGGTTGTCGAATTCGACGGCCTGATATCCACTGGTTCGGCAGCCCTCGATCCACTCGCCGAGAATGAGGGCCAGCGCTGCTCGGGATTCTGGGGTTGAGGTGTTGAGGGCCATCTCATCCGGCCAGTTCTCGTCGACCTGCGGCTCGCCGTTCTCGTCGCGAAGCACGAGGTCTGGGTGTTCGTCGAGCCAGTAGTCTGCCTGCTGCGGCTGAGTCTGGAATCCGTTGAGGTAGCAGATCGAGTAGGCGCCGGCGAGTGGGGGATCCGTGCTGTCGCGTGCTACGACGGTCACGTCATCGGGCGGGGTGTATGCGCCGCCGAGTTGGTAGTCGACCCGCCCCGTGGTGGGAAGCGAGAGCGTTTCGCGGCGTGTCTGCGTCGAACAGCCGGCAAGCGCAAGGATGAGTGCTGCGGCGAGCAGAGCTTTCATTCGCCGATGCTAGCGTCGCGGTGTGGGCGGCGGGTCGTAGGCTCGCGGCATGCAGCCGGTCACCACGCTCTACGCGCCAGCGGTCATGCCAGATGTGGTCGCGACCCTAGCTCCCCTGCGTCGCGGCATCGGCGACCCGACGATGCGCATCGACCAGAGTGGTGTGTGGCGTACCGTGCGCACTCCCGTCGGCGCGGCGACGCTTCTTCTCGCGGGCGGGCGTACTGCCGTTGCGGCAACCGCGTGGGGCGAGGGGGCGCAGTGGGTGATCGCCGGCGTGCCAGAACTGCTCGGGGCAGGCGACGACTGGAGCGAGCTTGACGTCTCGAGCAACACCATGCTCGCCGAGAGTCTTCGGCGAAACCCTGGCCTGCGGCTCACCCGCTGCAGACAAGTCTTCGAGATGATGCTGCCGGCGGTGCTCGAACAGAAGGTGACCTCTAAAGAAGCGCGGCAGTCCTGGCGGCGACTTCTGCTGAGATACGGCGAACCGGCGCCTGGCCCCGCCCCGGCAGGCATGCGGGTCTTTCCGAGCCGCGACACGTGGCGGCGGGTTCCGTCGTGGGAGTGGCACAAGGCGGGGGTCGGGCCGCAACGATCGGATACGGTGATGCGCGTCGCATCCGTCGCTTCATCGCTCGAGCGAACCCTCGAACGTGGCAGGGGTGGCCCGGCGGTCGAGGCGCAGTTACGTTCCGTCTTGGGAGTCGGGGTGTGGACCGCCGCAGAGACCATGCAGCGAGCCCACGGCGACCCGGACTCGCCGAGCGTTGGTGACTACCACCTTGCGTCGTTCGTCGGCTCTGCCCTCACTGGTTCGCCAGTCGACGATGACGGCATGCTCGAACTGCTTGAGCCGTGGGCCGGCCAGCGCCAGCGCGTGGTGCGACTGCTCGGCGCGAGTGGCTTCGCCGTGCCGCGACGCGGACCCCGAATCACGATTCAGGATCACCGCGCCAGCTAGGCGCGAACGGCCACCAGTTCGACCTCGACGAGCATGGTTGCGTCGAGAAAGGGCAGCACGTGCAGCAGCGTGAGGGCGGGGCGGATCTCACCGAAGACCTCGCCGTGCGCGCGGCCGGCGGCTTCCCAGTCGGCGATGTTGGTGAGGTAAAGCTTCGACTGCACGACGTGCTCGTAGGCGAACCCCGCCTCGGCAAGCACCGCGCCAAGCTTCTCGAGCGCGAACCGCGTCTGCTCGTAGAGGTCGCCGCTCACCGCACCGTCGACGGCCGCCGAGGTCGCAGAAATATAGAGGGTGTCTCCAACCTGAACCGCTCGTGAGTAGCCGAGTTTGTTTTCCCACTCCGAACCGGAGGAATAGAGCGTACGCATGCCATTAACCTAACGGCGTGAACCTCCTCTTGCGCACCGCCCTGCTCATGCTCCGTTCCCGCCGTCGCCCGAAGCTGCAGGTGCACGATGTTGCGGTCACGCCGTTTCGCGTTCTGCCGAGCGATCTCGACGTGCTCGGCCACATGAACAACGGCGTGTACTTCTCGATCATGGATCTCGGTCGCCTGGATCTGATGATCAGAGCCGGGGTGTGGAAGACGCTCACCGAGCGCGGCTTTTACCCCGTGGTGACCAAAGAGACGATCAGCTTTCGCAAGTCACTGCAGCCGTGGCAGCGCTTCTCGGTCGAGAGTCGCATTGCTGGCTACGACGACAAGGCAGTGTTTATCGAGCAACGATTCGTGGTGAGCGGTGAGATCTACGCGCGCGCGTTCATGTGCGGTCGTTTTCTGAAGAAGTCGGGCGGCACCGTGAGCATGACCGAACTCGCGGATGCGCTCAGCGTTGACACGAACGAGGTCACTCTGCCAGCGTGGCTGGGCCGTTGGGCCGACGACATGGTGTTGCCGGCAACTCGGGGCGAGGCGCCGAGCGAGTGGAACTAGCTCAGTACGGCCATCGCGGCGTTGTGGCCGCCGAGTCCGCTGACGGCGCCGCCGCGCTGCGCTCCCGAACCGCAGAGCAGGATGCGCGGGTGCGCCGTCGCAACGCCCCACTGCTCTGCAGGCGTGACGAGCCGATCGCCGTCTTCAGCGAATGGCCACGACAGCGGCCCGTGAAAGATGTTGCCGCCTGGCATAGCGAGCGCCGCCTCGATGTCTCGTGTCGTCTTGGTCTCGATGGTCGGAGCGCCGTGCGCGTCGGTGAGCAGCAACGACTCGATCGGCTCGGCGAGCACCGAGTTGAGCGAGTCGAGCACCGCGCGCTCGAGCTCGGTGGCGCTCGCGGTCACGCGGCTCGGCGCGTGCAGCCCAAAAACGGTGAGCGTCTGCGCACCCGACTGCTGCAGCTCGAGCGAGAGGATCGAGGGGTCGGTCAACGAGTGACAGTAGATCTCGCAGGGCAGCGGGTCTGCGATCGCGCCAGTCGCCGCGCGACGGTACGCGTCGTCGAGCTGGCTGTAGCTCTCGTTGATGTGAAACGTTCCGCCGAACGCCGCGCGCGGGTCGAGGCTCTCGTCGCGCAGTCGCGGCAGTCGTGAGAGCAGCAGGTTGACCTTGACCTGGGCGCCCTCCGGCTTGAGCGGCGGCTCTTCGGCGAGCAGCCTGGCGAGTTCGAACGGCGCCACATTGGCGAGCACATACTCGCCATGAACCGAACCACCGTGGAAGGTTACTTCTCCGTCGGGCGTGATCGAGGTGACCTCGGCGTTGGTGACGATCTCCGCTCCGGCCGCGAGTGCGGCGTGGGCTAGCTCTCCGGTGACTGCGCCCATGCCGCCGACTGGCACATCCCAGTCGCCGGTGTCGTTGCCGATCACGTGGTACAGGAAGCAGCGATTGGCGGCGAGGGTTTCGTCGACGTTGGGGGCGAAGGTGCCGATGAGGGCATCCGTCAGCACGATGCCGCGCACGAGGTCGCTGCTGAAGGTGCTCTCGATGGTCTCGCCGATGGGGCGTTCGATGAGCGAGTTCCAGAGGTCGTCGTCGCCGAGAGCCGCGCGTGCTTCTGCGCGGGTGGGCAACGGTTCGGTGACCGTCGGAAAGAGGCTGCGCGCGAGCTTCGCGGTGCCGGCGTAGAACTCGCGCCACGGCTCGACGTCTGTCGCGGCTCCGACACTCGCGAATGAGGCGGCTGTCGCGGCAGGGTCGGCGTTGTCGACGAGCAAGCCGGTCGCAGCTCCGGGTACGGGCGTGTACGACGAGTAGCGTCGGCGCACGAGCTGCAGGTTGAGCCCGAGGTCGTCGATGATTCGCTTCGGAAGCAGTGAGACGAGGTACGAGTAGCGCGAAAGCCGCGCGTCGATGCCGTCGAAGGCCTGCGCCGAAACGGCCGCACCGCCGACGTGGCCGAGGCGCTCGAGCACGACCACACGTTTGCCGGCGAGGGCGAGATAGGCCGCGGCGACGAGTCCGTTGTGGCCGCCGCCAACGATGACAGCGTCGTAGCGGTCAGAGCTCATGGCGTCAGCCTACTTATCGAATGCCGCACTCGTCTTTGAGGTGAGTAGCTCGTACTCGAGCGCCCAACACTGCTCGCCCTTGAACTGCTCTTCGAAACGCCGGTGCAGAGTGAATCCGAGCCGCTCGAGCAGACGAGCGGAGGCCGTGTTGCGTTCGTCGAGTTGCGCGGTGATGCGTCGCAGACCGAGCGTGTGAACGCCCAGTTCGAGCATGGCCTCGGCGGCTTCGCGAGCGAGGCCCTTGCTGTGAAAATTGGCGTGCAGGGCGAAACCGAGCTCTGCCTCATCCGATCCGCAGTTCTTGAGAACCACCTCGCCGATCACCTGCCCGGTCTCGCGAAAGACAATCGCGAGCGCGAGCCAGTCGCCAACCTGGTGCACCGTGCCCCCGGTCAGGCGGGGCTTGAGCGCCTCGAGCACCTGCTCACGCGTGCTGACCGGCCACGGAACGTAGCGCACCACCTCGGGGTCGGAGCGAAACTGCAGCATGTCGTCGACGTCGTCCACCGTGTGCACGCGCAGCGTGAGGCGCTCCGTGATGATGGGCAGCGCCGGAGTCCACGGAATCACAGGAAGTCGACCGACCTTTCAAGAACAGCCCGGAGAGCGAGGATGGCGGGGCGCTCGCGACTGGCCTCGCGCACCGAGGTGAAAACTTCGCGACTCGGCTCACCGGGCAGCGCCACGAGAGCAATGGTGGGCATGCGCCCACCCCACACCAAATCGGGAAGCAGCGCTACCGCATGGCCTGACTCCACGAGTCGGATGTGCGCCTGCAAATCGGCGGTCTCAAACCGAACGTCGGGCTCGAACCCCGCGGTTCGGCACACTTGCTCCGCCCAGTGCCTGCTCGCGGTGCCTCGCGGCTCCATCACCCAGGCGTTCGAAGCCGCCTGGGCGAGCGAGACCGCCCCGCCGAGCCGCAGTTCGTCGCGGCACAGCGCGACGCGGTCGAGGTCTGGTTGTCGTGGCGCGGAGTGGCCCGGATACTGCTCTGCGATAACGAGGTCAAAGTCGCGAGCCCACACCTCGAACAGAGCGTTCTCTGGTTCGCGTTGGGTGATCTCGACGCGCAGTGCCGGGTACTCGGTCGCGAGCAGAGTGAGCGCCTGC
>JANONY010000140.1:0-12788 GCA_031421055.1 Actinomycetes bacterium
GTGGGGCCGGGCACGGCCGCGTTCGCCTCGAACGACCAGATGGCCATCGGGCTGCTCGCGGCGCTGCGCGAGCGTGACCTGCGCGTGCCAGAAGACATCAGCGTGGTCGGCTTCGACGACATTCCAGAAGCCGCCTACCTGTACCCGCCGCTCACCACGATTCGCCAAGACTTCGCGGCCCTCGGCGGGCTCATCATGCAGAAGGTGCTCGTGGCGGTCGAAGAGCCAGACACGGCGACCGAAGACACTCCCCTGCCAACCAAGTTGATCGTTCGGCAATCGACGCGGGGGGTTTGACCCTCGAGTTGCCCACTTATGTCGCTGGGGGCAGCGCTTAACCGACGCTTTTGGGCAACTCACGCCTGCACATGCGCGCGACACACACGACGAGAAAGCGGCCGGGCTCCACCCGAAGGAACCCGGCCGCTGGTCTCGAGGGGCGACTAGCGCCCGCCGCTCCGACGCTTGTTGAACACGTCGAAGGCGACGGCGAGCAGCAGCACGAAGCCCTTGACCGCCTGCTGCCACTCGATGCCGATGCCGAGGATCGACATGCCGTTGTTGAGCACACCGATGATGAGACCGCCGATGATCGCGCCGGCGATCGTACCGACACCGCCCTGCACGGCCGCACCGCCGATGAAGGCGGCCGAGATGGCCTCGAGCTCGAAGCCGTCACCGGCCTTCGGGCCCGCGAGGTTGAGTCGGGCCGTGAAGACGAGGCCGGCGAGCGCCGCGAGCACGCCCATGTTGACGAAAATGAAGAAGTCGACCTTGGCGGTCTTGACACCGCTCAGCTCCGCCGCATGACGGTTGCCACCGATCGCGTAGATGTGGCGGCCGAACACGCTGCGGTTGCTGACAATACCGTAGATCAGCACGAGCACGGCGAGCACGATCAGCGTGATTGGGATGCCCTTGAAGCTGCCCAGCGCGTAGGCGAAGGCGAGCACAGCAGCCGAAACGAGCACCATCTTGATGATGAACCACGCGAACGGCTCGACCTCCTGGCCATACTTCTGGCGGCCGGCGCGGGCGCGAACCTGTTGCACGATGAGCGCGATGATCGCGATCGCAGCCAGGCCCATCGAAAGCGGATCGATCGGGAAGTCGCCGAAGACATCCGTCAAGAATCCGTTGCCGAGAGCACGGTACTCCGCCGGGAATGAACCGATGTTTGAGTTGCCGAGCACGACGAGCGCGAGCCCACGGAAGATGAGCATGCCCGCGAGTGTCACGATGAATGCCGGTATCTTCACGTAGGCGATCCAGAAGCCCTGCCACGCGCCGACCGCGGCGCCGACGAGCAGCGAGAGGATGATGGCCACCGCCCACGGCAGCTCCATCTTGACGGCGAATACGCCAGAGACTGCGCCGACAAAAGCAGCGACGGATCCCACCGACAGGTCGATATGCCCGGCCACGATGACGAGCACCATGCCAATTGCGAGGATGAGGATGTAGCCGTTCTGCACGATCAGGTTCGAGATGTTCTGCGGCCGAAGCAGAATACCGTTAGTCAGAATCTGGAACAGCACGACCACGGCAACGAGGGCGAGGAAGATGCCATTCTTGCTGAGGTCGGTCGCAATGTGGGCGATAGTCGAGAACGCTCGTCTCGTCAACGGGACGGCGGTGTCCTTGGCAGTGTCAGTCATAATCTGCGGTGCTCCTTGTGCATTCCGCCCGCACTAGCGGGGCGATTCCATGGTCATGAGTTTGATGAGGGATTCAGGGTTGGCCTTGGCGATCGGCATCTCTCCGGTGATACGCCCTTCCGAGAGCGCGTAGATGCGATCGCAGATGCCGAGTAGTTCTGGCAGCTCCGACGAGATCACGATGATGCCTTTGCCCTCTGCAGCTAGGCGATTGATGATCGTGTAGATCTCGTACTTGGCACCGACATCGATGCCGCGGGTCGGCTCGTCGAGGATCAGCACGTCTGGGTTGGCGTAGATCCACTTGCTCAGCACGACCTTCTGCTGGTTTCCGCCGCTGAGCTTTCCGGTCTTGGCGAGCACCGTCGGTGACTTGATGTTCATCGACTTGCGGTACTCGTTGGCGACCTTGTATTCCTCGTTGTCGCTCACCAGGCCAAAACGGGTGAGGGTGTCGAGGCTCGCCATCGAGATGTTGCGCTTGATGTCTTCGAGCAAATTGAGGCCGTAGCGTTTGCGATCTTCGGTCGCGTAGGCGACGCCGTTCTTGATCGCCTCAGCGACGGTGCGCATCTGAATCTGTTTTCCGCGCTTGAAGACCTTGCCGCTGATACCAGAGCCGTAACTCTTGCCGAACAGACTCATCGCAAACTCGGTGCGTCCGGCGCCCATGAGCCCGGCAATTCCGACGATCTCGCCCGCATGCACCGTCAGGTTGACTTTGTCGACCATGATGCGACTCGGGTCTTGCGGGTGGTGCGCAGTCCAGTCTTCGACCCGCAGCAACTCTTCGCCGATTTTCGGCGTGTGGTCTGGGTACCGGTGTTCGAGGTCACGCCCGACCATGTCTTTGATCATGCGCTCTTCGGTGACGTCGGCCTTGGCGATCGTCTCGATCGTCTTGCCATCCCGAAGCACCGTGACCGAGTCGGCGATCTTCTTGATCTCGTTGAGCTTGTGGCTGATGATGATCGACGTGATTCCCTGTTCTTTCAAGTGCAGAATCAGGTCGAGCAGGTGGTCGGAGTCTTCGTCGTTGAGCGCGGCGGTCGGCTCGTCGAGAATGAGCAGCTTGACGCGCTTCGACAGCGCTTTGGCGATTTCGACGAGCTGTTGCTTGCCAACGCCGATGTCGAGAATTCTCGTCGTTGGGTTCTCTCGTAGCCCGACCCGAGCGAGAAGCTTGCTTGCCTCGAGGTTGGTTCTGTTCCAGTCGATGAGCCCAAACGCGCCCTTGAGTTCGTTGTTGAGAAAGATGTTCTCGGCAATCGAGAGGTACGGGCTCAGCGCCAACTCCTGGTGGATGATGACGATGCCTTTGGCTTCGCTGTCGCGGATGTCTCTGAACGCGACGGTCTCGTTCTCGAAGACGATATCGCCCTCGTAGCTACCGTGGGGGTACACGCCAGAGAGCACCTTCATGAGAGTCGACTTTCCTGCGCCGTTCTCACCGCATATTGCATGAATCTCGCCACGGGCTACTTCGAGCGACACGTGCTGCAGCGCCTTGACGCCGGGGAAGGTCTTGGTGATCGACCGCATTTCGAGCAGGTTCTTGGTCATGACCGGCCGGCTCCCTTCGAAGAGCTTGTGTGTAGGTGGAGCGTAGTTGACGGGAACTGGTGGCGGGAGAAAAGATTCTCCCGCCACCAGCGGTGGTTACTGCGGTGTCAACCGAGGTTGACTACAGGCCGATTTCCTCGGCAGTCCAGTAGCCCGTGTCAACAAGGGCTTCCTTGACGTTGTCCTTGATTACCGGGACCGGGCCCAGCAGGTAGGACGGAACGATCTTCACGCCGTTGTCGTACGTGATCTCGTCGTTGATCTCGGGCTCGCCGCCACCGAGCACGGCTACTGCCATGCCAGCTGCAACCTTGGCCAGCTCGCGCGTGTCCTTGAAGATGGTCGCGTACTGCTCGCCCGAGAGGATTGCCTTGACCGAGTCGACCTCAGCGTCCTGACCGGAGATGATCGGCCAGCCTTCGCCAACGGTGTATCCAGCGTCGGTCAGTGCGCCGATGATGCCGCGCGAGAGACCGTCGTACGGCGAGAGAACAGCGTTGACCTTGCTGCCATCCGAGTAGTTAGCCGTGAGGAGGTCTTCCATGCGGCTCTGCGCAACTTCGCCATCCCAGCGGAGCGTTGCCGCCTGCTCGATGTCGGTCTGGCCCGACTTCACAACGAGCGTTCCGTCGTCGATCAGCGGCTGGAGGATGTCCATTGCGCCGTTGAAGAAGAAGAAAGCGTTGTTGTCGTCAAGCGAACCAGCGAACAGCTCGATGTTGAACGGACCGGCAGGAGCGTCGGCAAGCGCCGCGCCCGTGAGGTCGGTCAGACCGAGGCCGTTGAGGATCGTCCACGCCTGCTGCTGTCCGACAAGGAAGTTGTCGAAGGTTGCGTAGTAGTCAACGTTCCCTGAATCGCGGATGAGGCGGTCGTAAGCGATCACCGGAATGCCGCTCTCGGCAGCCGTCTCGAGCACGCTCGTGAGGGTTGTACCGTCGATCGCTGCGATGATCAGGGCCTTTGCGCCCTTGGTGATCATGTTTTCGACCTGGCTGACCTGGGTTGGGATGTCGTCTTCTGCGTACTGCAGGTCAACGGTGAATCCCTGCTCTTCGAGCGTCGCCTTGAGGGCGTCGCCGTCAGCGATCCAACGCTCAGACGACTTCGTCGGCATTGCTACGCCGATGAGGCCGCCTTCTGAGCCGTCGCCAGTGTCAGCAGCGGGGACGCAGCCTGCGAGGCCAACGACCACCGCAGCTGCGGTGACAAGCGAGAGGAGATTTCTCTTCTTCACTGTGTTTCCTTTCAATTGGTGGACATCATTGTCTTGGTACTGCTGTCCGATCGGGCTTCGTCCATGAAAGCCCGATCTGTGGGTGAAGTGGTCATCGCAGCCCCTGTGCCAATCGGTAGTAGGCGGCGTTCCACTTCAGCTCTCGGGCGAACCCGCGAGCCGTTGTGCTCTCGTCGATGACGAGAAGTTCTGTGTCGGCAATCTCCGCAAAGTCGGCGAATGCCTCTGCTCCGACCGCGGTCGAGAGCACCGTGTGGTGCGCTGCGCCGGCCTGCAGCCAGGCTGCGGCGGAGGTAGCAAAGTCGGGAGCGGGCTTCCAGACCGCGCGTGCGACAGGAAGCTTCGGCAGCGGTTCTGGCAGCGGAACGATCTCGACCACGTTGGCGATGAGTCTGAACCGATCGCGCATGTCGCTCATCGCGACCACGATGCCGTCGCCAGCGTCGGTGTCGAAGACGAGGCGAACCGGGTCTTCTTTGCCGCCGATACCGAGCGGGTGCACCTCGAGGGTGGGCTTGCTCGTAGTGAGCGAGGGGCAAATCTCGAGCATGTGCGCGCCAAGAATCAGCTCGTTGCCCGGCTGCAGGTCGTAGGTGTAGTCCTCCATCAGGGATGCGCCACCGGGCAACCCGGCGCCCATCACCTTGGCGACGCGCACGAGCACCGCGGTCTTCCAGTCGCCCTCGGCGCCAAAGCCGTAGCCGTCAGCCATGAGCCGCTGCACGGCGAGGCCGGGCAGCTGGCGAAGGCCACCGAGGTCTTCGAAGCTGGTGGTGAACGCGCCGAAATCCCCTGCCTCGAGGAAGCTGCGAAGGCCAAGCTCGATGCGCGCGCCGTAGCGGAGGGAGTCGTGGCGAGCGGCGCCTGCGCGCAGCTCTGGGGCGACGGCATAGAGGTCGTCGTATTCGGCGACGAGAGTGTCGATGTCTGCTTCGGTAGCGGCATCCACCGCTTCGACCAGTTCGTTGACGCCCCAGGTGTTGACGCTGACGCCGAAACGGATCTCGGCCTCTGTCTTGTCGCCCTCGGTCACCGCGACATTGCGCATGTTGTCGCCGAAGCGGGCGAGCTTGAGGTTGTGCACGGCGGCCCAGCCGGAGGCGGCGCGGCTCCAGGTGCCGATCGACTGGGTGACGGCCGGGTTGCTCGCGTGCCCGACGACGGTCTTACGCGCGACACCCATGCGGGTCTGGATGTACCCGAACTCCCGATCGCCGTGCGCGGCCTGGTTGAGGTTCATGAAGTCGAAGTCGATCTCGCTCCACGGCAGGGCGACGTTTGCTTGCGTGTGCAAGTGCAGCAGCGGCTTACGCAGGGCGTCGAGACCGTGAATCCACATCTTGGCCGGGCTGAAGGTGTGCATCCAGGCGATGACGCCGACGACCTTGTCGTTCGCGCTCGCGTCGATCATGGCGCGACGAATCGAGTCGCTGTCTTTGAGAACGGGCTTCCAGACGATTGACACCGGGATGTCGCCAGAGCCGCTCAGCAAGCCAACGATCTGCTGCGACTGCTCTGCAACCTGGCGCAGGGTCTCGTCGCCGTAGAGGTTCTGGCTTCCGGTGAGAAACCAGATCTCGTTGGCCGAGAGGTCAGGCACGATGGATCGGCTCACTTGACTGCCCCTTCGGCCGCTTGGCCGTACACGTTTTGGTAGCGATCGAACAGCGCGTCAATCGACTCTTGCGGAAGCGGGATGACCGGCCCGCCTTGGCGAGCGATGTGCACGGTTCGCGCCGCGTCTTCTGCCATCACCGCGGCCTTCACCGCATCGGTCGCGTCTTTGCCGATCGTGAACACCCCGTGGTTCTGCATGAGCACGGCGCGCGAGCGGTGTCCGGCCAGGGTCGCAACGATGCCGCGCCCGATCGAGTCATCGCCAATGATCGCGAATGGGCCGACCGGAATCTCGCCGCCGAACTCGTCGGCCATCGCGGTAATGACACAGGGGATAGCCTCGCCGCGCGCGGCCCACGCCGTTGCATATGTCGAGTGCGTGTGCACGACCCCGCCGACCTCAGGCATGTTGCGGTAGACGTAGGCGTGCGCAGCAGTGTCGCTCGAAGGAACCCGGTTGGAGCCGGGCGTGTGCGCGATCACGTTGCCGTCGAAGTCGCACAGAATCTGGTTCTCTGGCGAGAGGTCGTCGTAGAACACGCCACTCGGCTTGATGATGAACAGCTCTGCACCCGGCACTCGGGCCGAGACATTGCCGCCGGTCCAGACAACAAGTTCGTAGCGCACGAGCTCTTCGTGCAGCCGGGCAACCTCCTCGCGCGTGCGCGCGATGGCGACCTGGGTTGTTGGGTCGATGGTGTTCATACGAGTACCCCCTCGGCCAGCGCACTCTTCTTGATCGCCTTCAGGCGGTGCATGACATCACTGCCGCCGAGGCCGAAGTAGTCGTGCAGCTGTGTGTACTCGGCGTAGAGAACGTCGTACGCGTCGGCCGCCTCCGGATTCGGGAGGTAGACGGCGCGGTTGACCTTGCCCATCGCGGCAGCGGCACTTCGTACGTCGGCGTAGGCGCCGGCAGCGACCGCGGCGTGAATCGCCGATCCGAGTGCGGGGCCTTGCTCGCTCGCGATGGTCGAAATCGGCATGCGCAGGATGTCGCTGTAGGTCTGCATCAAGAACTCGTTCTTGAGCAGACCGCCGGCGACGATGTACTCGGTGACCGGAACGCCACTCACATTGAAGGTCTCGACGATGCGACGAGCGCCGAACGCGGTCGACTCGAGCAACGCTCGGTAGATCTCTTCAGCACGGGTGGTCAAAGTTGCCCCAAACACCACACCGCTCAGGCCGGTGTCGACGAGCACAGAGCGGTTGCCGTTGTGCCAGTCGAGCGCGACGAGACCGTGCCCACCGACCGGCTGGGTTGCCGCGAGATCAGTGAGGTACTGGTGCACGCTCGCTCCTGCCGCGGCCGCCGCTTCCACGTAGCGCGCGGGCACTTGGTTTTTGACGTACCAGGCGAAGATGTCGCCAACGCCCGACTGCCCAGCCTCGTAACCGTAGAGCCCGGAGACAATGCCGCCGTCTACGACGCCGCACATTCCGGGAACTTCGACCAGCACATCCGAGTTCATGACATGGCAGGTGCTCGTTCCCATGATGGCGACGAGTTGACCTGGCTGGGTGGCCTGGGCAGCCGGGGCGGTCACATGCGCGTCGACGTTGCCGACCGCGACAGCGATGCCCACCGGGAGGCCGGTCCACTGCGCCGCCTGCTCGGTGAGTCCGCCGGCTTTCGCTCCGAGAGCTCCGATCTCGTGCTCAACCTTGCTCGCCGCAAAGTCGGCGAACGCTGGGTTGAGTGCGGCAAGGAAGTCGCGCGATGGCGAGGCGCCGTCTTGGTTGATGCCCTTATAGCCCGCGGTGCAGGCGTTCCGGAGGTAGCTCCCGCTCAGCTGCCAGACGATCCAGTCGGCCGCCTCCACGAAGTGGTCCATACGGGCGTATAGCTCTGGGTCTTCTTCGAGCAGCTGCAGGCCCTTGGCGAACTGCCACTCACTCGAGATGAAGCCGCCATAGCGCGACAGCCACGACTCGCCGCGCGAGGCAGCGAGCTCGTTGATGCGGTCGGCCTGGCCCTGCGCCGCGTGGTGCTTCCACAACTTCACGTACGCGTGCGGGCGGTCCGCGTACTCCGGCAGCTCGCACAGCGGGGTTCCGTCGGCAAGCACCGGCAGCGGCGTGGATGCCGTGAAGTCTGTCGCGATGCCAATGACTCTGGATGGGTCGATGCCGGCATCCTTGATCGCAGCAGGAACAGCGTGCTTGAGCACCGCCACGTAGTCAGCCGGAACTTGCAGCGCCCACTCTGGGGCAAGCGCGGCGCCGGTCGAAGCGAGCACGGTGTCCATCACGGCGTGCGGGTAGTCGAGAGTGCCCGATCCGAGCTCGAGGCCATCGGAGACCCTCACCACGACAGCACGACCGGAAAGGGTTCCGTAGTCGACGCCGATGACGTAGTGCTCGGCGGGCTGCTCTGCTTGCTGCTCGGCGGGCTGGGGGGCGGTGCTCACTGCAAGTGACCTCGTTGTCGTGTGCGTTTCAGGATCTGGCTGATGCTTTCGGCAAGTTTGTGACCGTTCACATCGGTTCACACATTTTCAGGCGAAACGGTCACATTTGTCAAGCGGCGTAACCGTACCGATACACAACCCGGCCCACCCAGCGCGGCGCGGGCGTCTTCGCGCGGGACGCTAGGCGGGGCGCGCGGTCGTTTCGCGAATGATCAGCTCCGCAGGCACCGGTGTGTGGTCGGGGTTGGCCACTCCGTGAAGCTCGGCCAACAGCAGCGCGATCGCGCGGCGCCCAACCTCTGCGAAGTTCTGGCGAACGGTCGTGAGCGGGGGCGAGAAGTGCGCTGCTTCTGGGATGTCGTCGAAACCGACGATGCTCATGTCGCCAGGCACATCGAGCCCGAGTTCGCGGCAGGCGTGCATCACGCCGAGCGCCATTTGGTCGTTGGCAGCGAACACCGCCGTGAAATCAACGAACTTGAGCAGTTCGAGCCCGGCGTAGTACCCGAAGTGCGAGGACCAGTCCCCGAGAACGGGGGCCCGCACGCGCAGATCGGCCGCGTTGATCTCGTCAAGGAAGCCCTGCATCCGGGCTTCCGCCTCGGTCCAGTCTTGCGGGCCAGAGATGTGCATGATCTCTTCGTGCCCGAGATCGATCAGGTGCTTGGTTGCCAAACGCGCGCCCGCAATCTGGTCAATCGAGAGGCTGTGCTGCGGATCACGGCCGGTCGACTCGAGGGTGACGAACGGCACCCTGATCGACTGTTCGCGAATGACGTCGAACACCCGAACCTGCGGGGCGATGATGACGAGCGCCTCAACCGACTGGCTCAGCAGGTAGTCGAGGCCCGACTTTATCGACGACGAGTCGGAGGTGTTGATGTTCGTGATGCTCAGCCGGTAACCGGCTTCGCGCGCGTACTCTTCGATGGAGTTGATCGCGGTGGTCGGGCCGTAGTAGGCCTTGACGTCGGCGGTGAGCACTCCGATGGTCCGTGAGCGAGCCGTGACGAGCGTCCGCGCCGCTTGATTCGGCCGAAACCCGAGTTCTTTGATGGCTTCGAGCACGCGTTCGCGGGTGCTCTCTTTGATGCTTCCGCTGTCATTGAGTACGCGTGAAACGGTCTGGTACGAGACGCCGGCGAGCGCAGCGACGTCGCGAATGTTTGGAGCGCGGTTGCGGTCCGGCGACATGCTCACTGAGCTTCCCGCTTTCGGTGAAGAGAATGTGTCCGTTCACATTAGCCGCCCGCTGCGTAGTATGCCTACCGCCGACGAGGCTCACCTCACGAGCCCGCGAGTGGTGTGCGGTGCCTCAGAGGGGCTACACGTCGTACGCGCGAAACCAGCTCAGAGTGAGCACGACCGGGGCCACGAGCCTTCCGAAAGCGTCAGTTGCCTACAACCGAGCGCCCGGGGTGCGCGGAACGTGCTTCGCGCGTGCGCCCCGGCCTCGGCGACCCGCGGTGACGGGCTTCCACTTTTGACACGGCCTGACACGGCCGAAAGTGTATCGTTTGTATGTGAATAGCCGCAGCCCAACGCCGGGCTCGCAGACGTCTCTGCGAGAGGCCAATCGCGCACGCATCGTCGACTCACTCAAGCACCACGGCCACCTCACGCAGGTCGAGCTGGCCGGCGCAACCGGGCTCTCGCCCGCGACCGTCTCGAACATCGTCAAAGAGCTCTCGACCTCTGGGGTGCTTCACACTGCGACCGCCATGCGCAGCGGCCGACGAGCTATCGAAGTCACCCTCGCCCGCCAGCTCGGACTGGTCGCTGGCCTGCACTTTTCGTCGCGCCACCTGCGTATCGCAATTGCCGATATCGGGCGAACGGTCGTGGCAGAGAACCACGTTCCGCTCGCGCTCGACCACCGTCACGACAGTGAGCTCAATCGCGCGGCGCTGCTGCTGGCCGACATGGTCGAGTCGGTCAACGCATCGATGACTGACATCCTCTCGGTGGGCGTCGCGCTGCCAGCCCCGATCGACATCCACACTGGCATGGTCTCGACCCCGGGATTGCTGCGTGGGTGGGAGGGTGTCAATGTTGCAGAGGTGCTCACCGCCCGCATCCAGCGCCCGGTGATTGTCGACAACGAGGCAAACCTCGGCGCACTCGCTGAATACCGCAGTGGCGCCGCCCGCGACGCGCGCGGGGTTGCCTACATTCGCGTTGGGCACAGTATCTCGGCGGGCATGCTCGTCGACGGCACAATCTTTCGCGGCGTGACGGGCAAGGCTGGCCAGATCGGCCACGTCACAATCGACGAGAACGGCGCGATCTGCCGCTGCGGCGGTCGCGGCTGCCTCGACACTCTCGCGGGGGGGCCGGCCCTGCTCGAGCTATTTCGCGACGACCCCGGAATGCAGCGCCTGCGTGACCTGCTCGTGCGCGCCGAGGGAGGGGACGCATCCGCCCGACGTGTTATTGCGGATGCCGGCCGCCATATCGGAATCGCTGCGGCCAGCTTGTGCAACCTCTTCGACCCCGACCGCCTCGTGGTCGGCGGTGAGCTGGCCCAGGCTGGCGAGATTCTTCTTGCCCCACTGCGTCACGCCCTTGAGCGCTCTGCGTTGCAAGGCCTCGCCGGGTTCCCCGAGGTTGTGCAGGGCGACTTGGGCGACCGTGCAGAATTGCTCGGCTGTTTGGCGCTCGCGATCGACCATGTTGGAGTCAACGCAGGCTTTCGCACGCTGAACTCCGCGACCTCGTTTGCGACCGGGTAGAACAATGAGCGAAAGGTTTCTACTGGTGAAGACCCTCCGTACGGTCGCCTTTCTTCTCAGCACCGCACTGCTGGCGAGCGTCTTCGTCGGCTGCGCCCCGGCGAGCACGACCCTCAAGATCGCGCTGCTGCTTCCTGACTCCAAAACCGCCCGCTACGAGGCTTTTGACCGACCCATTTTTGAGCAGCGTGTGCACGAACTCGGCGACTTCGACGTCATGTACTCGAACGCCGACCAAGACGCGGCGAAGCAGCAGGCTCAAGCCGAGTCGGCCCTCGCCTCTGGCGTGAGCGTGCTCGTGCTCGACCCGGTCGATGGCGCAGCGGCAGTGAGCATTGTCGCTGCAGCCAACGCGCAGGGCGTTCCGGTTGTCTCCTATGATCGGCTGGTTCTTGGTGGCGACCTCGCGTACTACGTCTCGTTCAACAACGAGAAAGTCGGTGCGCTGCAAGGCACGGCCCTCGTGCAGAAGTTGGAAGAGGACGGCGCACAGGGCGGCATCCTCATGGTGCACGGTTCGCCGACCGACAACAACGCCGGCGACTACAAGCGCGGTGCGCTGCGTGCTATCAACAACAGCGACTTCACCATACTCGCTGAATTTGACACCCCCGACTGGAGCCCCGACAAATCGCAGGAGTGGGTGGCCGGTCAGCTGACGCAATACAGCGGGCAATTCAGCGCGATCTACGCCGCAAACGACGGCACCGCGAGCGGCGCGATTGCCGCTCTCAAGGCGGCCAACGTCTCACCGTGGCCAATCGTCACCGGTCAAGATGCCGAGCTCGCCGCGATTCAGCGCATCATCACCGGCGAGCAGTACATGACCGTCTACAAGGCGATTCGCCTCGAGGCGGAGCGCGCGGCAGAGGTCGCGGTGGCCCTAGCGCTCGGCCAGACTGTCACCGGCGAAACCACCGTCAACGGCACGCCTGCGTCGCTGTTCGACCCGGTCATCGTCACGATCGACACGATCATGGAGACCGTCGTCGCCGATGGCTTCTGGACAGTCGCCGAGATCTGCACCCCCGACTACGCGGCTGCGTGCGTCGCCGCCGGAATTGAGTGAACATGACAGGCAAGCCAAGGGCGGAGCGCATCCTCTCGCTCACCGGCATCAGCAAGCGCTTCGGCGCCGTGCAGGCGCTGAGCGGTGTCGACATGGAGGTCTACGCCGGTGAGGTGGTCGCCATCGTCGGCGACAATGGCGCTGGCAAGTCGACGCTGATCAAAATCCTCGCGGGAGTGCACCCGCAAGACAGCGGCACCGTCGAGTTCTATGACGCGCCAACCTCGATCCATAGCCCGACCGATGCGCGCGACCTCGGCATCGCGACGGTGTTTCAAGACCTCGCGCTGTGCGACAACCTCGACGTGGTGAGCAACCTCTTTCTCGGTCGCGAACTGCGCACGGCCGGTGGCCTCGACGAGATCGAGATGGAGCAGCGGGCGTGGACCCTGCTGCGCGAATTGAGCGCCAAGCTACCGTCGGTGCGCATTCCGGTCGCCTCGCTCTCTGGTGGCCAGCGCCAGACCGTGGCAATCGCGCGCGCTCTCATCGGAAACC
>JANONY010000141.1:0-2717 GCA_031421055.1 Actinomycetes bacterium
TTTAGCTGTTTTCGCCAACGATCAGCTCGTGTACGGCGCGCAACAGATCGTGCGTTGTGTACGGTTTGCCGAGAAAGCGTGTGCCCTCGATCTCATCGATCGGCGCGGTTGAGCGTGCTCCACCGCTCGTCGCGAGAATGGGCCCGGTGTAGCCGGTTGCGCGGAGCGCGCGCGACATCTCCACCCCGTCCATCACCGGCATCATGAGATCCGTGAGCACGAGCCCGATCGCGGCCGAGTGTGCCTCGTACACCGAGAGAGCTTCCTTGCCGTTAGAGGCAACGAGTGTGCGGTACCCGGCCGCTTCGAGAGTGTGACAGCTGACTTGGCGAATCGCACTCTCATCGTCGACCACCAGAACATAGTCGCCGTTGCCGCGAGGAACCACGGGTGTAGCTGCGTCCGCCGGCTTGGGCGCCTCCTCGCCGTCGGCTGGCAGAGCGGGAAGTTCGAGTCGCAGGAGTGTGCCGGATCCCTGCGCACTCGTCGCGGTGAGCGTGCCGTCGTGGCGTTGCGTGATCGAGAGCGCGGTCGCCAAGCCCAGCCCGGTGCCAGAACCGAGCAGCTTTGTGGTGAAGAAGGGATCGAAAATCGTCTCGAGCGTTGCCGCGTCCATGCCGGTACCGCTATCTTCGATTTCGATGGCGACCATCTCTGAGTTTGCAACCGTGGCTGGGTTGTTGAACGCGGCAATTCGCAGCGAGCCGCCGTTCGGCATCGCGTCGCGTGCGTTGACCACGAGGTTGATCAGCACCTGCATGAGTTGGGTGGAGTCGCCGCACACGTCCGCGAGATTCTTCGCTGCGCCAACGGTCACCACAATGTTCTTTGGTAGCGTTTGGCGGCAAAAAGAGTTGAGGTCGGCGAGCAGCACTCTGACGTCGATGCGGTCGCGTGCCCCGTCATCGCCTCTCGCGAAGGAGAGCACTTGCCGAATGAGGTCTGCTCCACGCATGGCCGCACGCTCGATCCCGATGGCAAGCTTGCGATCAGCCTCGCTTGAGTGCGCCTCCGCCAGCAACTGAGCAGACATGAGGATGGGCGTGAGCACATTGTTGAGATCGTGGGCAATGCCCCCAGCGAGCCGGCCAAGGCTCTCCATCCGCTGCGTGCGTAGGTGTTGCTGTTCTTGTTGCACTTGGAGGGTGATGTCTGAGTTGACGATGAATATCGAGTCAGGCTCGCCATCTGGTGTACACACGAGCGTCCATCTGCCTTCGACGATGAGCTTTCGGCCGTCTCTGGTGCGCTGATTTAGGGTGCCAAACCAGTACCCGGCCGTCAGCACTTCGATGGCCGCCTTGTCGTATTGAATCGGCTCGTCATACAACAAATCTCGCGCTAGCGATCCGACGGCCTCGGTAGACGACCAGCCGTAGAGATCGGATGCGGCTTGGTTCCAATACGCGATCCTGCCATCAAGATTGCGAACGACCATGGCGTCGCGCGCGGCATCGAGAAGCGCCGCCTGGGTGATGGTGCGGCGCTCGGTCTTATCGAGCAGTTGGCGTGCTTGTTCCGCTTCTTCGATGTCGCGCGAGTACATGGCGATACCGTCGGCGGTCGGGTAGGTGGTGACTTCCACCCATCGATTTTCATAGGAGCTGTGGCTGCGAAATTGTTCCCGCGCTCCGCCGTCCATCACGCCGCGAAATATCTCTTCCTCCTCTGCAGTCATTGTCCCAGCGAACTGCTCCCAAAAGTTCTTGCCAAGCAACTCCTGTGCTGACGCGCCGATCACCTCCAGTGCGCGAGGGTTGAGATAGGTGAGCTCCCAGTCGCGGTCGATGAAGACGATAGCGTCGGTCATCGAGTCAAGGGTCTGCGTGAGCCGGTCCTCGAGCTTGCGCGCCTGTTCCTGGGTCTGCTCTAGCAACTCGATGTCTCTTACGATGCCGATCACGGCGTGGCGGATTCCGTCGGCGTAGAAGGGGAAGGCCGTGGTGAGCACGCGCACGAGGCTGCCGGACCTCGTATAAACCGTCGCGGGCCAGGTGCGCGCCTCGCCGGCAACCACCGCCGCGAAGTTGTCCCTCATCATCTCTTTGTGCTCTTCGATCACGCTGCTGCCGAAGATGCGCTTTTCCATCTCTTCGGCCGGGAACCCCGATCGGCCGAAGAAGACCGCGCTCGCAGCGATAAAATTGCCGTCGAGGTCGTAGGCGTAGACCCCGTCGGGGTTTGCCTCGCCCAGCGCGGTGAAGCCTCCCCGCTCGAGCAGCTTCTTTAGCCGCCGCCGCTCCGCCGGCTTCAGAGCGCTCGTGGCCCGACCGGCGCTGTGCGCTTGAGACTCGGTAGTGCCAACGGTGGCCATACACACAGCGTATTGACGAATGTGATCAGATGCGGAAACCGTGTGTGAAGACCATTCGGTTTCCGAACAGAAACCGCCCCGCCCCCAAAGGGGCGCCCCTCGTTCTGGAGGGGCGCCTCTTTGGGGGTGTTTCGGGTTGTTTGGGGGCTACTCGGCGTCAGCTTTTGCGGCACGGTCATCAGCGCGCTTGACACCGAACCAAGCCAGTCGGATGAGACCGGCGCCGATGATTGCCTTGATGGCGCCACCGATGAGGAACGGGAAGAGACCTTGCTCGAGAACGAAGAGCAAGTCGGTCGGTAGTCCGTTGATTCCGAACCAGACGGCGAGCCACGGGAGGCCGACGGCGAACGTAGCGAGGGTGCCGGCTGCGAATGCTGCGAGGCCACCGAGGATCTTGCGC
>JANONY010000142.1:0-1872 GCA_031421055.1 Actinomycetes bacterium
TGTTCCTCGGGGTTCGGGAGGGGTGGCGGGTTGTGCGGGGGTCACGCCCGGCTCCTTCTACCTCAGCCGCAGCAACCGAGCCTGCCCCTCCTCCTTCACCTCAACGAGTTTCGGCCGCGACGCCACGAAGTCCATGAACGATGCGAACTCGAGGGCCTTCTCGTTGAACTTGGGGTCCATGCGCTTCATCTGTTGCTTCACGGCCGAGCTGTGCTGCCAGTTGTCGTCATCCGCCTCGCCGAGGTCGAGAGCGCGTTTGAGCAGTACTGCCGCTTTGTCTCGGTCGCTGCGAAGTTGCGTGGGCGACTTGGGGGAGACAGGGGAGATGGTCTCGACGGGGTCGACCGGCTTGGTCTCGACGGGCTCGACCCGCTTTGCGGGCTCGACCCGCTTTGCCGGCTCGACCCGCTTGCGCGGCTTCTCAACGCCTGGAAGATCGTCGTAGTTGGCGAACTCGCTGCAGGCGTCGGCGAGTGACGAGCTCACCGAGCCGGCCACGCCAATACCCACGACGTACCGATCGAGGCGCTTGGCGCGTTGGGCGAGCGAGATGTAGTCGGAGTCTCCGGCCACGATCACCACGTGCGTGATGCTGGGGAGTCTGAAGAGGTCTTCGACCACATCGACGGCTAGGCGAATATCCGCCCCGTTTTTGGTCGCCGAGGTGGGAAACATCTGGGTGAGGTCAACCGCGCGGGAGATGAGCTGGCGCTGGTAGCTCGCGTTCACCGGCAGCGACCAGTCGGCATAGGCGCGGCTGATCACGATGGTTCCGAACGACGATGCGTAGTCGAGAATCGCGCCGATGTCGACGGTCGCGCTGGTCAGGCGCGCGGCCATCACCGGTTCGTCGATGAACGTGCGCAGCTGGTCGCGCTTGAAGGTCGGGTGCACCTGCGCGTACCGAGAGATGACGATGTTGTCGAAGTCGATGTAGACGGCAACGCGGGAGTCGACGGGTTCTGGCATGGGTTCAGTCTGTACCGCCTAGCCCCGGGGTGGCTAGCGGGCGACACGCCCGCACGCCGTCGGAAGTCGCGAGAAGTGGGTTTTCGCATCGTGCACGGTGACGGGCTTCATCGTTCTCTTTATGGACTACGTGTGGCTGGTCACCCAGCCGGCCAGCACTCACACCCCACCATCATCCGCACCCAATACCCTTAGCCCCATGCCCTCAGACGCCACACTCGTTGTTGAAATCCACGTTCCGCTCACCGCCGATCAGAATGCGCAGGAAGGCGAGAACCGTTTTCCGTGGATCGACGACGTCAGCGAGCTGATCGCCGAGGTTGAAGAGTCGGGCAGCGCCTTCGTGGTCGATGAAGGCGACGAGTTCGAGGGGTCCTACGTCGTGGTCATCACCGGCGCCGACGAGTCGACGCTGCTGACGATCGCCAATCGGGTCGCCAACTTGCCGGGCGTTCCGACCGGTGTCTTTGCCGTCGTCACGGACGATGACGCAGAAGAACTTGGCCAGGGCAGGCGCGAAGACATCAGCTAGCCAATACACTGGCGCCACTGGCTTCACTGGCTTCACCACGGACTTCACCGCCGGCTGAGGAGGATCGCATGCGCACCGCTCTCGTCATCTCGCTGCTCGCCGTCGCAGCTCTGACCGGATGCACTCCGCCAGGTGGTGCGCCGACTCCCACTGACACGGCAACGACCGAACCAGCGCCCGTCGCGGTCGGGTCCTGCGCCGACGGCACCATTGCGCCGACAGTCAACGACGCGGAAGGCACCGCAGGGCACCTCAACTACCAGATTGCCTTCACCAACACCGGGCCAGACACGTGCACGCTCGAGGGCTACCCGCAGATCGCTGTCATCGGCATGGGTAATGGAACGCAACTCGGCGATGTCGCCGCAAAC
>JANONY010000143.1:0-3310 GCA_031421055.1 Actinomycetes bacterium
CGAGAAGATTCGCGGCAAAAGAGTGCGAAGGGAGGCGTTGCTCGACGCAGTTTCGGTCATGTTGCTCCCTCCCCCGCCAATTCTAAGCGTGCGGAATTCTAGGCGCCTGGGTCATGCTCGGCAGGCAGATCCGCTGGCAGCGCGACCGGCAGCCCACTGCGTCGCCACGCCGCCGAGAACGTCGCCCGCTCGAGCGCCTCTTCGACCGTTACTTGGTCGAATGAACCCCCGGCGTCGTTCACCTCAGCGAACCGCTCCCGAAATGCTGTTTGCCCGAGTCGTGGCTACCTTCTTCGTGCGCTTCTGTAGGTCAGGCTCGTTCTCGCGCAGCTGCGAGTAGATCGGAGCGGCGATGAACATCGTCGAGTAGGTGCCGATGAGAATTCCGACCAGCAGAGCAAGCGCGATGTCGCGCAGCGTACCCGCGCCGAGAATTACTGCACCGATGAACAGAATCGCGGCAACCGGCAGGGCGGCAACGACGCCAGTGTTGATCGAGCGCACGAGTGTCTGGTTAACCGCAAGGTTGACCGATTCGGCGAAGGTTCGGCTCGACTCTGGTCCGTCTTCAGACGTGTTCTCTCGAATCTTGTCGAAGACGACGACCGTGTCGTAGAGCGAGTAGCCGAGAATCGTCAGGAAGCCGATCACCGCCGACGGCGTGATCTCAAAACCGAGGGCGCCATAGACACCGGCGGTGATGACAATGTCGTGCACGAGAGCGACGATGGCGGCGACAGACATCTTCCAGGTGCGAAAGTACAGTGCCATCACGATGGCGGCGAGCACAACGAAGATGATCAGCGCGCGAACTGCCTTGCCCGTGATGTCGGCTCCCCACGAGGGGCCGATGAACGAAGCCGTGACTTCGGGTAATCCAACCTTGAAGGCGTCGGCGAGGGCCGCGCGTACTTCGTCTGATTCCTTCGGCTCGAGTTGGTCGGTCTGTACTCGCACGCCATCATCGCCGACCGTCGCCACGTGCGGGGACGCCCCGGAGACGGTGCCCTCGACGGTGGCGGTCGCGAGATTCTGCCTCTCGAAGTCGGTAGAACCATCGTCGGCAATCGCCGAAATCTGAAACTCCGACCCGCCGCGGAACTCGATGCCGAACACGAACCCGCCGCGGGCCACCGGTAACAGCACCGAAGCGATGATCATCACCGCTGCGATCACGTACCAGACTTTGCGGCGACCGACGAAATTGAAGGAACGAGCCCCCGTGTACAGGTCATTGCCGAACTTGGCGAAGCTAGCCATCAGGAGTCCTTCCGTGAGTTCTTCGTATCGCGAGACTTGGGCTCGGCCTTCACCGGGGTCGACTCAGCAGCCTTGCGCTCGGCGATCGTCTGTCGGCGCGCGGCCTCTTTCGTTGCTCCGGCGTTCCGCACCCCAGTGATCACGGGGGCACGGAACTGTGCGCGACCGCGATACACGGCACCGAGAGCGTTGGGATCGAGCCCGGTGATCGGGTGCCCAGCCGAGAAGAAACGCGTGCTTGCCAAGAGTTGCAGCACGGGGTGTGTGAAGAGCAACACGACGATAATGTCGATGATGGTTGTGACGCCGAGGGTGAAGGCGAATCCCTGCACGCTTCCCACGGTGAGCACGTAGAGCACGACCGCTGAGAGCAGAGTCACCGACTTTGCGGCGAAGATCGTGCGAAGTGCGCGCTTCCACCCTGCCTCGACCGCCGAGACAAGGCCGCGACCATCACGCAACTCGTCACGTATTCGTTCGAAGTAAACGATGAACGAGTCGGCTGTAAAGCCGATTGCGACAATGAGGCCAGCTATACCGGCGAGAGAGAGCCGATAGTTGTTGTACCAAGAGAAATAGTTGATGACCAAATACGTAAGCGCAGCGGCGACGATGAGCGAGAGAATCGTCACCGAGCCGAGCAGTCGGTACTGGAACAGCGAGTAGATAACGACGAGGATGAGCCCGATGAGCCCGGCCACTAGGCCACTCGAAAGTTGAGAGCCCCCCAAGGTCGACGAGATGATGTCTTTGCTGTCCACCCGGAAGCCGATGGGCAGCGCGCCGAACTTCAGTTGGTCTGCGAGAGTCTTCGCCGAGGCCTGCGTGAACGAACCGCTGATCTGAGGCTTGCCGTCCGCGATAACCGCGTTGGTTGTTGGCGCGCTAATGATGCGACCATCGAGTACGATCGCGAATCGGTTGTGCACGTCAGGTTCGCCGTAGGCAAAGAGCCGCTGCGTAACGGCAGCGAACTGCTCGGTGCCTTCTGCGTTGAACTCAATGTTGACGACCCACTCGCCGGTGCTTGCACCCTGCTGGGTGGTCTGCATCTGGGCGGTCGCGTTAACGACCGTCTCGCCTGCGACCTCGACCGGGCCGAGGATGTACTTGAAGGCGCCGTTGTCGTCACACGTCACGAGTGGCTCGGCGGCTGGCGCAACGTTGGCCCCACCGGTCTCGTTGGCCGCGCAGTCGAAGCTGTCATAGAGCGACTGCAGCGCCGGGGTGATCCAGGCGTCGTCGCTTGCATTGGTCGGCGCGACACTCGGATCGGTCGCAAGCGAGGGGTCAGGCGTCGGGCTTGCGCTCGGATTTGTTGTGTCTTCTCCCACCGCGCTCATCGCAGCAGCTGCGGTGAGCAACACCGGCCGAAACTCCAACTTGGCTGACGACTGGATGCGGTCTAGGGTCGCCGCGTCGGGTTCGCCCGCAACAGAAACCACAATGTTGTTGTCGCCCTGCGTGCGAATGTCTGGCTCGGCGATACCACCGGCGTCCACGCGCTGTCGGATGATCGCGACGGCCTGTTCCAACTGCTTAGGAGTTACCGCTTGGCCGTCTTCGAGCTGCGGCGCCAAGATGATCTGGGTGCCGCCTTGGAGGTCGAGGGCAAGCTTGGGCGTCCACGACCATCCGTCGACGAGCACGCCGTAGAGGTTAACCCCGGTGAGGGCAATGATCATTACGCCGAGCCAGGCGAGCGAGCGCCAGGCCTTCTTGACGGGGGTCGAACGTGCCACCTGCGAACTCAGCTTTCTGTCTGCGTGCCGCACTCGCGCGACAACACCCGTCTAGGCGGCCCACCGATGGACCGCCAGCACACAAGGTTAGTGGTTACTCTGCTGTCTTCTTTGCAGCACGGCGCACGGGCTTGGTCGCAACGCGTTCCCCGAACTGTGGCTCGCCGACCGGAATCGCGTGACTGACATTGAGCTCTGGTTCTGCCGCGGACTTGGCGTCTGCCTCGGCGTTGGCGCGTGCCATCGCCTCTTCGACCGACTTTGGTGCGTCTGAATCGTCGTGAACGACTAGCTTGACAATCGACTGA
>JANONY010000144.1:0-1746 GCA_031421055.1 Actinomycetes bacterium
CTCCTCGGCCAGGAGATAGAACGAGCCGTAACGCGCCTTGTCGCTGGGAATCTCGGTGCGCGCGATCCACGCACCGTTGACGTGGAGAAAGAGATCGTCTTGGGGGCGCACCGACTCGTCAAAGTCATCGATGGCAATTCCGGCTGGCAGCGTATCCGTCATGGCTCAAGCCTAGGTTGAGCTAGCGCAGCTGACCGAACTCCTCCGCCTTCTTGATCGGGCCGGCGACGAGAATGGTGTCGTCGGCGCTGAGAACGGTGTGTGAGTCGGCGCTCGTCCACGCATCCGGCCCATTGCGAAACGCCATCACCGTGACGCCGAACTTCGATTTGAGGTGCGACTCGCCGAGCGGCTTGTCAACAATGTGACTATTCGGACTCATCTTAACGATGGCGTAGTCAGCGTCGACCTCAATGTAGTCGAGCGCTGCGCCCCGAACGAGGTGGGCCACTCGACGGCCCATGTCTTTCTCCGGGTACACGACGTGCGGCACGCCAAGTTGTTCGAGAATACGACCGTGCGGGTCACTTGTCGCCTTCGCCCAAATCTGCGGAACGTTGAAGCCGAGCAGCACCGAGGTGGTGAGAATACTCGCCTGAATGTCGGAACCAATCGCGACAACGACTCGGTCAAACTCGTTGACCGCGAGTTGCAAGAGCGCCTCACGGTTGGTCGAATCGGCGCGCACGACCCGAGTCAATTGACCGTTGAGAGCCTGTACGACCTCTTCACTTCCGTCGATACCGAGCACCTCTGTGCCCGAGGCCATGAGCTCAAGAGCGAGGGAGGTGCCGAATCGGCCGAGGCCGATGACCGCAACCGAATCGGCTTCGGCGATACGTAATGAGCGATCGTTGCCGCCTAGCGTGAACTTAACCAATGACGGGCCTTTCTTTGGGGAGCTCGTAGAGCAGTGGGCGACGCTTCAAGGCGATCGCCGTGCCAAGGGTGAGCGGCCCAAGCCGCCCGAGAAACATCAGCGCGATGAGAATCAGCTGCGCGCTCGGCGGAAGCGTAGGCGTGATACCCGTGCTGAGGCCGACGGTGGCAAAAGCGGAGACCGCCTCGAACAGTACCCGATCGAGATCGAGGCCGGTGATCAAAAGCATCGCCGCAGTTGCCGTCATCACGACGCCGACCGAGAGCAGCGCGATCGTGATCACTTGCCGGTGTACCGCGCGCGAGAGGCGTTTGCCGAAAATGTTGACGGCTGAATCGCCGCGAAGCTCGGTGTAGATGATGAAGAAAAGCACGGCAAAAGTTGTCACCTTGATGCCGCCGGCGGTGCCAGCCGGGCCAGCACCAATGAACATCAACACGTCCATACCGAGCCACGTCGCTTCGCGCATCTGACCAATGTCGACGGTATTGAAGCCCGCGGTGCGGGTCTGCACAGAGTGAAAGAAGCCGGTGAGGATGCGCGAGCCGACATCCATCGATCCGAGCGTTGCCGGGTTGTTCCACTCGACCGCGCAAATGTAGATGGTGCCGAGCAACAGCAGAGCCGCCGTGGCCGAGAGCACGATATTGGTGTTCATGCTCCAGTGCAGTCGGTGCAGAAATTCTTTGCGCAATTGCATGATGACGGGAAACCCAAGCCCGCCAAGGATGGTAGCCGCCGCGAGCGGTAGAAGCACGAGCGGATCGCCCGCATAGCGGACCAGGTTGTCGCTATACAGGGCGAACCCCGCATTATTGAAGGCCGAGACCGAATGAAACACCGCTTTCCAGGCGGCTTCGAGCGGG
>JANONY010000145.1:0-8495 GCA_031421055.1 Actinomycetes bacterium
GCCCCGCCGGGCCCGGCCCCGCCGGCCATGCCCCGCGCGGCCATGCGCCGCTCTGTTGGCAATGCGGCGGTTATGACCCCCGCATTGCCAACTCAGCGCAGCATTGCCGCCTAGAGAACGTTGACCGCGGTGGCTCGCCACCGCTTGTCGAGGCCCTCAAGCCGCACGGCGACCGCTCTCGTTCTCGCACGGCCGCGAACGATCACGACCGCCTCGATGACGCCATCGCGCGGTTCGCACACGGTGGTTGATCCGATCGTGAAGGTGGGGCGAGTAACCGCGCGCCCGGTCGCCTGCCGCGCCCGACTCGAGATCACCACGCGCTTGAGTAGGTGGCGGTAGACATCGTCGCTGACCCACCGCGCGATCTGCTCGAGGTCGCGCGCGCCAGCCAGGATCTCGATGACGCAGCGGGTCAGGTTCTCGAGCAGCGGCAGGGGGTCTGGCAAGGCTGCGCGGGTCGCAGGCTGATGGCCGAAGAACTCGTCTGGAACGAATCGTGGGCGGATTGGCTTCGACGGCATGGTCTCACGTGGCGGAGGGCTTTCAATGCGTCGTTCGAACTCGTCGGCAAGCGGGGTTTGAGCGGCGTTCGTCATGTGGTCCTTTTGTGGTGCGCACAGGGCGGAATCTTCTACCCCCAAGCAGGGGCGTCCACACACGGTGGCAGATGAGCCACGATCTGTCTACGCCCCAGCCGTGGGGCTGTGGATAACACTTCGTAACATTCGGGAGCGGTTACTAGCGTCGGCCCATGCGCTGGGACAACCTTTTCGACGATCTTGAAGGTCAGCTCGAACACGAGTTGTCGGCCGAAGAGCACGATTTGCGTGCAGAAGAAGAGCGACTGCGCCTCGGAAGGCTCTCGCTGCGAGATCGCATCGTGGCCGTGCACGAGGCGGCGGGACGGGATGGCGGCGACGGCATCCGCCTGTTTCTGATCGGCGGTGCCGTGCTTCGAGTTCGTCCCATCACATTTGGGCGCGATTGGTTTAGCGCGGCGGCGCTCGGCGAGTCAAACGGGGTGGCTCAAGTAATCATCCCGATGGCCTCGGTCGGTTCCGTGGCCTTCACTCGCTCGCAGGCGCTCGCGAGCCTGTCGGCGACACCGAGCGAACTCAGTCAAACCTCGCTGCCCGCGCGGCTCACGTTGAGCTTCGTGTTGAGAGATCTGTGCCGTCGTCGTTCGACGCTCGACCTAGACACTGTTGGGGGCGCATGCCTGCACGGCACGATCGATCGAGTCGGCCGCGACCACGTCGACCTCGCCTTGCACGAACGCGGCGAAGCGCGACGTGAGTCGGCGGTCGAGCAGTTTCGCGCCGTGCCGCTGAGTCAGCTGGTCGTGATCAGACTCGTTTAGCGGCAGCGCAGTTTCATTGACCACGCATCGGGGCGAACTCGATGATGTTCGAGAACTCGGCCTGGTGCCAGAGGTTGATGCGCCGTGTCTCTTCGTAGCGAGCCTCGATGTACGCCTCGAGCATCGAACGCTCGACCCTCCAGTGCCCCGCCGCGCCGATCTTGATCGCAGCGAGCTCACCGCTGCGCACCAAGAGGTAGACCTGATTCGCCGAGATGTTGAGCACTTCAGCCGTGTCTGCGATTGTGAGAAAGCGGCCGACCGCAGACTCGCTGGACGTTGCAGACTCGCTGGGCGTTGCCGCCTCGCTCGGCTGCGCTCCCGACTCATCCATGCCTCGATTATGCGCTCGACGTTGCGGCGGAAACCGTGCTGTGGATAACTCCGCCGCGGTGTGCGACTCGTCAACAGCATGGAGGCACTCACGAGAAGGAGAAATCATGGCGCAGCAGGCAAAGCCGACGCGAAAGCGGGTGTGGGTCGATCCACGGTTGGCCATCGGAATCGTTCTCATCGCCGCCTCCGTGATCGGAGTGTTTGGGATCGTCTCTGCGGCAGACGCGAGCGACCAGGTACTCACCGCTCGCGCCGCGCTCGCGCCGGGCGACCGCATTGATGCGGGTGACCTTGTCGCTACCGCGGTGCGCATGCCCGGCGCAACCGACCTGTATCTTGTGCCAAACGACGTGCCAGCCGAGGGGTTGATCGTCACGAAAGCGATCGCGGCGGGCGAGCTCGTGCCTGCGTCGGCGGTGGGATCCGCGGCCGCGTTGCGGTTGGCCTCGGTGGTGATCGCAGTCAACGGCGAGCTTCCCGGTTCGATCGAGCCAGGTGCGACTGTCGATGTGTGGGCGGCGCGACTCGAGCAGACCAACGCATACGGGCCTCCGTCGGTCATCGTCGCTGGCGCAACAGTGGTTCGAGTTCTCGAGTCGGAGGCGCTGGTGACGAGCGGCGATTCGACGACAATCGAGCTGCTTGTGCCGCGAAGCAGAATCGCGCGGGTGCTCGAAGCGCTAGCAAATGAGGATGCGCTCTCGCTCATTCCTTCCGCCATCCCGGTCAAGGGCTGACGTGCGGCTGCTGATCGCGGGGCGGGCGCAGCTCAGCGAGTCTGCTCGCAAGCATGGGCACGAGGTGCAGTCGATTCCGGCGTCCACGCCGGCCGTGCTTGTCGCGCTCGATGACGCGGTCCCCGACGCTGCGGTCGTACCGTGTGACCCAACGATTCTCACCAGTGCCGTTCTCGCCGCCTGCGATGCGCGCGGGGTGCGCGTGATTGCACTCGTCGCCGACGACGCGCAACGCAGACACGCCGCGGTGCTTGGGCTCTACGAAGTTGTCGATGACACCGACGACTGGGCCGAGCTCGAACGCGCTAGCGCCGGAGAGCCGCGCGAGATACGACCGGTGACCGGCCGTGGCACCGTTATCGCTGTGTGGGGGCCGGCGGGCGCGCCGGGGCGGTCAACCATCGCGACGGCGATCGCCGCTGAGCTCGCCGCGACCGGTTCCTCGGTCGTGCTCGGTGATGTCGATACCCACGCCGCCTCAATCGCGCCGTCGCTCGGGTTGCTGGATGAGGCGCCGGGCTTCGCGGCGGCGTGCCGGCTCGCCGGCTCCAACAGCCTGACTCTGACCGAACTCGAGCGAGTGGCGCAGCGGTACGTCTCTGGCCACGGCTCGTTCCGGGTGCTCACCGGACTCGGGCGCCCCACTCGCTGGCCAGAACTCTCGCACGACCGAGTGCAGGCAACCATCGCGCTGTGCCGAACCTGGGTCGACTACACCGTGCTCGATGTCAGCGCGAGCCTCGAGAACGACGAAGAAATCAGCAGCGACCTCTACGCGCCGCGCCGCAATGCGGCTACTCTCACCTCGATCAGAGAAGCGGATGTGATCGCCGCTGTCGCCGCTGCCGACCCGGTCGGCCTATCGCGCTTCCTTCGCTCGCACATCGAGCTCGCTGAACTCGCGCCACACGCTCGCATCATCGTCGTCGCCAACAAGGTACGCGCGACTGCGATTGGCCTCAACCCGGCCGCGCAGGTTCGACAAACGCTCTCGCGCTTTGGCGGCATCGAGGCGCCAGTGCTCGTGCCGCACGACCAGTCGGGGTTCGACGCTGCGCTGCTGAGCGCGCGCACGCTGGCGGAGGCGGCGCCTCGGTCGGCGGCTCGGCTCGCGCTACAGCAGCTGGTGCGCACGCAGTTGCTCGCGCCAGCGCGGGTCTAGAGCCGCGCAGCGCGGTTCGAGAGCGACACGGGCGCCGCGTTACCCTAGAACCCGTGTCTACCCTCAGCGATCTCGTTCAGGCGCAGGGCCGCTCGAGGAGGGGGAAATGCTCCCGATCTCCGATTTCATCCGGTTGAACTGCCCGGAAGAGTCGTCGTGACGAACGCTACGGCCCCCGGCCTTGACGTCCATACCCCTACGTCGGCCAGCCGGTCTCGAATTGGGGTGATCGTGGCCGCCGCCGGGCTATCTCTCGGGGCATTCGCCTTTGCCGCCGATTTCGTGCCCGGTGTCGTCGGCGCAGTGTTGACCGGTCTTGCGAGCAGCGGCGCGGCGTGGGGCGCGCCAGCATCGATTGTTGGGTTCTTGTCGAGAGGCAAACGCGACGCAATCGTGAGACCTGCGCTCATGCTGCTGATCGCAACGACCGTCTACTACCTCGGCATTCTTATTCTCAGTCGAAGGTGGAACATTGCCGGTGAGAGCCTGACGTCCGGAGAGTCAACCGCGCTGATCGGCTTGGTCAGCGTGGGCCGACTGTGGGTGATCTGGCTGATCATCGCCCTCGCGATCGGGGCGACCTTGGGCTTGCTGGGATACTTCATTCGACACTCGAGCCCACGGGCGGCTGCGGTCGCCGCTGGTGCAGCGACGGGCCTACTTCTCAGCGAGGGCTTGTCGGCGGCGCTCTGGTCGCTTCCCTCCTACTGGAATCTCGCAGAGCCGGGTAGCAGCCGACCAGTGTCGCTGCTCGTCGCGATGTTCGCTGCAGTCGTTGTGCCTGCGGTTCTGGCGGTCACGCGACGCAAGCCAGTCGCATGGTGGCTCTACGCGATTGCGACTGTGTCGATTGCTCTCGCTACGGCTGGCGCCTGGCACTTCGTAGAGATCTTTCGGAACAGTTAGCACCACGCACCGGGCGGGATGGCCCGCCTGGCAGCAGAGCGGGTCTGAGCCCGCGTTACCCTTGGAGCGTGTCTACCCTCAGCGACCTCGTTCACGCGCAGGGCCGCTCGAGTGACGCTGACATCGAGTGGCTGCACCTGTTGGTCGGCGACTGGCAGTTGCTCGCCGACCTCGCCTTTGCCGACATCGTGCTGTGGGTTCCCAGCGCCGACGGCAGTTTCGTGGCCGTGGCCCACGCGCGCCCGTCGAGCAGTGCCACCCTCTTCTACCGCGACTTCGTCGGTCAGGCGATCAAGTCGGAGTGGCGCACGCAGGTCACGGAAGCCTTCGAGGGGGCGCGAATCGTCGACACCGGCGCTCCAACCTGGTACGAAGAGACCCCAACCCGGGTGCGAGCGGTGCCCGTGCTTCGCCGGCTTTCGCCGTCGAGTAAAGAGGTTTCTGATCATCCGATCGCCGTTATCACGCGGCACACGAACCTCGGCGAAGCGCGCACGCCAGGCCGCCAAGAGCTGACCTTCAACGAGTGCGGCAACGAGCTCTTCGCCATGATCGCCTCTGGCGACTTTCCCGACCTCGGGGCGCCGAGTGGTCCGCGGCGTGGCGCACCCCGTGCATCCGACGGCCTTATTCGGTTGGATGTCGACGGCACCGTCACCTTCGCCTCACCCAATGCGCTGAGCGCCTTCAACCGCATCGGCTTCGCCGGCGAGCTCGAGGGGGAGTCCCTCGCCGAGGTCACCACCACCCTGCTGCACGGCCGCTCGGTGGTCGACGAGTCGCTGCCACTGGTGGTCACCGGGCGGGCTCCATGGCGCACGGATGTCGAGAACCGCGGCGTCACCGTCACGATTCGAGCGATTCCGATTCGCATTCGCGGCGAACGTGTCGGTGCGATCGTGCTGTGTCGCGACGTGACGGAGGTGCGCCACCAAGAGCGCGAGTTGATCACGAAAGACGCGACAATTCGCGAGATTCACCACCGGGTCAAGAACAACTTGCAGACCGTCGCCTCGCTGCTGCGCATTCAGGCGAGGCGAACGCACTCCGATGTCGCCCGCGATGCGCTCGGCCAGGCCATGCGCCGCGTCGCCGCGATCGCCGTAGTGCACGACACCCTCTCGGAGGGTCTCAGCCAGAACGTCGACTTCGACGCCGTGTTCGACCGCGTGCTGATGCTCATCGCCGAGGTTGCGTCGAGCCACAACACGACCGTGCACCCGAAGTCGAGCGGAAGCTTCGGCACCCTGCCGAGCGAATACGCGACCCCGCTCGCCCTTGCGCTCACCGAGCTGGTGACGAACGCCGTAGAGCACGGGCTCGCGGGCAAGGCCGACGGCTCAGTCGAGATCATCGCCAAGCGCACCGACGACAAGCTCTCGGTGAAGGTGCTCGACAACGGGGTCGGACTGCCAGAGGGCAAGGTCGGCTCAGGCCTCGGAACCCAGATCGTGCGCACCCTGATTCAGGGCGAACTCGGCGGCACCATCGATTGGCACACGCTCGAGGGCGAGGGCACAGAGGTGACGATCGAGATGCCGCTCACCTGGTTGAAGAAGAGCTAGCGCGGTTGACTAGGAAGCGCGACGTGCGCGAGCTGCGCGACGCTTGAGTGCGCGGCGCTCGTCTTCGCTGAGGCCACCCCAGACACCGGAGTCTTGGCTCGTCTCGAGAGCGTACTGGAGGCACATTTCGGTGACCGAGCAGCGGCCGCAAACGGCCTTCGCCTTGTCGATCTGGTCGACGGCCGGGCCGGTGTTACCGACCGGGAAGAACAGTTCTGGGTCAGCGGTCAGGCAGGCAGCTTTGTCGCGCCAGTCCATGGGTGCTCCTTAGTGCGGTTGTGCGGTTCTCCGGGCGCAGAAAAACGCCCAAAATCGGGTGGGGATGTTTGTGGGGGAGGGGCTCACACCATCGGGAGCCGCAAATCAACCTCCCATAGACTCTCATATCGAAAGACGCAAATCAATGGTTAATTGGTGGGGATATGCTGATGAACAACGCGGGAAACACCACAGACAGTCCTGCACACGACGCGCACGCGCGTGTGCTCAAGCATCCGGCGGTGCGTGCTCTGGCCGCCGTGCTCATCGTTGAGTGCCTCGCACTCGTGGCCGCCGTGGTTTTTCTCATCGTCGAGTTGCTGGTCGCGCCGGTGTCGTCGGTGGCAAGCGCAGTCGGCATTACCCTCGTGGTCGCGATCGCCGCGGTGTGGGTCGCGTTCATCGCGATAGGCGTTCTTCGCGGAAGCGCCTGGACGCGCGCCGCGGTTCTCGTGCTGCAGATTCTCATCGCTGCGGTGGCAATCGGTAGCTTCCAGGGCGCCGATGCACGGCCCGATCTTGGCCTCATCCTGCTCGTGCCAGTCGTTACGGCACTCGCGCTCGTCTTCACCCGACCGGTGGTTGCGGCAACCTCGGTTCGCGAACTGCCGCGCGCGTACTAGCCCCTAGAAACTCAGGCGTTTGCGCAGCATCTCCAGGTGTCCCGCGCCCTTCGCGTTGTAGAACGTGTGGGTCAGAACGCCCTTCTCGTCGATGACAAAGGTCGAGCGGAGGGTGCCGAGGTAGGTGCGGCCGTAGTTGGTCTTCTCGCCCCAGGTGCCGTACTTTTTGTGCACGGTGAGGGTCTCATCCGACAGCAGCGGAAAACGCAGACCGTACTTCGCGGCGAATTGTGCGAGGTCGTCGACCGAGTCTTTTGAGATGCCGAGCACCGTGAACCCGGCGGAACGCAGTTCGGCCAGCCCGTCGTTGAAATCGCACGCTTGGCTGGTGCACGCTGGCGTGTCGGCCTCCGGGTAGAAGTACACGATGACCTTACTGCCGCGAAAATCGGCAAGCGAGACGGATGCGTTGTCTTGGGTTCGCAGAGCAAATTGCGGTGCCAGTTGCCCAGCTTCGAGCCTCGCCGTCGTCATGCTTCTCCTCGTGTCGCCTGCGGTGGCTCTCCATGCTAATCTTGGCTCTCGGTTCGGCTTTGCCGATCACGCACCCCTAGCTCAATTGGCAGAGCAACTGACTCTTAATCAGTGGGTTCCCGGTTCAAGTCCGGGGGGGTGCACCAGTTGCTTTTGCATTCGGTCGTTAAGAGCCGGTCGCTCAGAGCCAGCCGTCAACGGCGGGCCGCGGTGCCCATGCGTCGCGGTGCCCGCTAGCCGATCGACAGCGCTCGACCGTCGTCGCCGGGTGCTTCGAGGCCTGATCAGCGCGAACGATCTCGATTCCTCGAGCCTCCATGTAGCCGTACGGCGACACAGGAGGAGTCATGCGTACAGTTCGAGAGGCGGTGGCAGTGGTGCGCAGCGCAGCGCAGCTCGCTCCGACCCGATCGCACCGTTCCGGCGAGAGTGACTCTGCCCGGTTGGTCAGTGTGGGTTGCCGGTCTACGCCCGGTGGTGCACCAGGCGTACAACCCCAGTTCGGGTGGAATCGCCGCGTTCCATAGCGTTCCACCGCACTTCGACATGAGCGAGACATAAGCTCGCATCATGGGTCGCGCTGACGGAGTGCGACTCGAGGGCACTCTCGAGTCGTGGAACGATGACCGTGGATACGGGTTCATCGCACTTCCACGCGGCGGTAAGTCAGTGTTCGCGCACATCAAATCGTTCGAGGGCCTGACCTACCGGCCTCGCGTCGGGCAGGTCTTTTCGTTCGCCCTGATCACGCTTGACGATGGCCGCCTGCGCGCAGCGGACACCCGCCTTGTCAACGACACGCCAGCAATCCCGCGCTCCAGGTCGAGCGCTGGGCCCATCGTCGGCGCGCTCGTGATTCTCATTTTTGTCACCGAATTCGTCGTGCTTAGCCTGTTGTGGACCCTGCCGCTCTGGGTTGCCGGCGTCTATGGCGGAATCAGCGTCGCGTGCTTTCTGCTCTACGCAGAAGACAAGTCGAAAGCGCAGAAGGGACACTGGCGAGTGGCCGAGAGTTCAATGCAGATCATCGCACTCATCGGAGGCTGGCCGGGCGCCATCGTCGCCCAGCAG
>JANONY010000146.1:0-18301 GCA_031421055.1 Actinomycetes bacterium
GCTTTTGGGGCGGCTCGGCTCTGTGGAAGGCTCGGGCGGGGAGCCGCAGACGTTCGGCACGATAGGCGGATGCTTCGCCCGACTCCCCTAGACCCCTCACTGGCAGCGCGACCCTTCTCCGTTGTGGATGCGCGGGCGACCGGCGTGGGTCGCGGTCGACTCGCGGGCACGGACCTTCAGAGGCCCTTCCGTGGGGTGAGATCGCTCGGCGACAGGTCACCCGCAGAGTCGTATGCGCCGCTCCTTCGCGCGGGCGACCGATTCAGCCACACGACGGCGGCGGAGTTGTGGGGCGCACCGCTGCCCGTTTCGCTTCGAGGTCTGACGCACGTGACGGCGGCCCCACCGCTGAATCGTCCGCGCGCTCGCGGTGTGATTGGCCACCAGTCAGTGTTCGGATCGACCGTCGAACGATCCGGGTTGCCCGTGTCGGATGCTCCCACCACCTTCGTCGAGCTGGCGCGTCTGCTCGATGAGCGCTATCTCGTGGCGGTCGGCGACCATCTCATCCATAGCCCGCATGTGCTCGACCCAGCAGACCTTCGACCTCACACAAGCCTCGATGCGCTACACGCAGCCGTTGAACGTTATCCAGCTCGCGGGCTTGCGACCGCGCGACGAGCCCTCGCGCGCGTACGGAGCGGTGTCGAGTCTCCGATGGAGACGGCTCTCCGCCTGCTGCTGGAGGATGCGGGGCTCCCACGCGCGGAATGCGGCTACCAATTGCGCGACGAACGCGGCCGAAGCATCGGGTGGTTCGACCTCGCTTGGCCCGAGTTCCGAGCGATAGCCGAGTATGACGGCGACCAGCACCGCAGCTCTACCCACCAGTACGAGCTCGACATTCGCCGATTTGACGCGGCGGCGGAAGCGGAATGGCGAGTAGTTCGGGTCAGGTCGGCGGGCATCCACCGGCGTCCCGGTGAAACCGCAGACAGGGTCCGGCGAGCGCTCGAAGCAGGCGGTTGGGCGCCGAACCGCCGCAAAAGCATCTAAACCAGCGGCATTCGATGCTTTTGAGGCGGCTCGAGAGCCGGGCACCGGGCTCAGGGCGCCGGGCCGCTACACCAAGAAGAACGGGAACATACTCGGCGTTCGCGCGTGCACGATGACGAGAAACACGACAAGGTCGAACAACAGGTGCACGATCAGCACATAGGTGAGCGACCGGGTGATCGTGAACGTGAAACCCTGCAGCAGCGCGAACGGGATCGTCAGCAGCGGCCCCCACGACTGGTAGCCGAGCTCCCAGAGGAACGACACGAACACCACCATCTGCAACAGGTTGGCCTGCCACATCGGAAAGTGCCGACGGAACAGCACGAAGACGGTGCAAATGAAGAACAGCTCATCCCAGGTGCCAACGGCGTTGACGCCAACGAAGAATCGCGCAATCTCGTCGGGCGACGAGACGCTCTCCGGCCAGTTGAGGTACACCCCGGAGGTGATGAAGTAGAACGGCAGAATCAACCAGCCGAGCGCCAGAATGAGGGCAAAGTAGCTCCACTGCCACTTCGACCACTTCTTGCCTCCTCGCCATGGAAAGCGAATGACGTGGTCTTTGAAATAGAACCGCGAGAGCAGGTACGGCGTCGCGACCGCTGCCGCGAGCACGAAGCCGACGAGAAAGAAGTTGCCCCAGCTGATGTCTGCGCGCACCGAGATGAGGCTGACGATGACCATACCGACGGCGATGAGCAGCAGGTCGCGGCCGAGCCCAGTGCTCAGCCCCCGACGGTCGCAGAGGTAGGCCAACACGAGCGCAAGCGCGACGATTGGGTAGCCGATGAGCTGCATCCGAAGTGGGTACAAGAACAGGGCGGATGTGCTGAGCAGCACAGCAGGAATCAGCCCCCAACTGCGCGCACTCATCTTCGCCGTATCGATATCGGTCGCAGGATTCACCTCTATAGCTTGCCACGCGGTGCGGTGCACACGGCCACCCAGGCGCGAGTTCTGCTCCTAGGTAGAATTGATCCGTGAATCCGGGTGCCGATACTGTTCAGAACGCCGCAGCGACACCTGAGAAAGAGCAGCCGTATGGCGCCCTCGGCCTCAAAGAAGACGAGTACGAGCGCATCAAAGAGATTCTCGGCCGCCGCCCGACGAGCGGTGAGCTCGCGATGTACTCGGTGATGTGGAGCGAGCACTGCTCGTACAAGTCGAGCAAGATCTACCTTCGCCAGTTTGGCCAGAAGGTCAGCGAGAACATGAAGAAGAACCTCATGGTCGGCATGGGTGAGAACGCCGGGGTGGTGGATGTCGGCAACGGCTGGGCAGTAACCTTCAAGATCGAGAGTCACAACCACCCGAGCTACATCGAGCCGTTCCAAGGGGCGGCGACCGGTATCGGCGGCATTGTGCGCGACATCATCTCGATGGGCGCCCGGCCGGTGGCGGTCATGGATGCGCTCCGCTTCGGCGCGATCGACCACCCAGACACTCCGCGAGTCGTGCACGGCGTCGTGAGCGGAATCAGCGTCTACGCCAACTGTCTCGGCCTGCCGAACATCGGCGGTGAAACCTACTTCGACAGCGTGTATCAGGCAAATCCGTTGGTCAACGCGCTCGCGGTCGGCGTGCTTCGGCACGAAGACCTGCACCTAGCCAACGCGCGTGGTGTTGGCAACAAGGTGGTGCTGTTCGGGGCGCGCACGGGCGGCGACGGCATCGGCGGCGCCAGCATCCTTGCCTCGGACTCGTTCTCAGAGGGTGGGCCGACCAAGCGACCGGCGGTGCAGGTGGGCGACCCATTTGCCGAGAAGGTGTTGATCGAGTGCTGCCTCGAGCTCTTCAAGGGCGACCTCGTCGAGGGTATTCAAGACCTCGGCGCGGCCGGTATCTCGTGCGCTACCTCTGAGCTTGCGAGCAACGGTGACGGCGGCATGTTCATCGAGCTCGAAAAGGTGTTGTTGCGCGACCCCTCGCTGACGGCCGAGGAGATCTTGATGTCGGAGAGCCAAGAGCGCATGATGGCGATCGTCAAGCCAGAGAAGCTCGAGGGCTTCCTCAAGGTCGTCGAAAAGTGGGATGTCGAGACCAGCGTTCTCGGCGAGGTCACCGACACCGGCCGGCTCATCATCCACTGGCACGGCGAAGAGATCGTGAATGTCGAGCCGCGCACGGTGGCCGTCGACGGCCCGGTGTATGAGCGCCCCGTCGCCTACCCGACCTGGATCGACGCGCTGCAGGCCGACACCGCGTCAACGCTGCCGCGCTCCGGCGATCTGCGCGAAGAGTTTCTCACCCTGCTCGCCAGCCCCAATCTCAGCGACAAGAGTTGGGTGACAAGCCAATACGACCGCTACGTCATGGGAAACACCGCGCTCAGCTACCCCGACGATGGCGGGATGGTGCGCGTCGACGAAGAGACCGGCCTCGGCTTCGCCGTAGCGACGGATGCCAATGGCCGCTACTGCCAGCTCGACCCGTACCAGGGCGCACAGCTCGCCCTCGCTGAGGCGTACCGCAACGTTGCCGTCACCGGCGCGACTCCGGCCGCCGTCAGCGATTGCCTCAACTTCGGCTCTCCAGAGAACCCCGAGGTCATGTGGCAGTTCAGTCGAGCGGTCGAAGGCCTCGCGGATGGCTGCCTCACCCTCGAAATTCCCGTCACCGGCGGCAACGTCTCGTTCTACAACCAGACCGGGGATGTGCCGATTCACCCCACCCCCGTGGTCGCCGTGCTCGGCGTGATCGACGACGTGGCCAAGCGCATCCCCAGCGGCTGGCAAGACGAGGGCAACAACATCTACCTGCTTGGCACAACGCAGCTCGAGTTGGACGGCTCGGCGTGGGCAGGCACGATTCACGGCCACCTCGGTGGCCGCCCGCCCGCGGTTGACCTTGCGGGCGAACAGCGGTTGGCTGCGCTGATCAAGGCAGGCAACGAGCAGAACATCATCGCGAGCGCACACGACCTCGCCGACGGCGGACTCGCACAGGCGCTCGCTGAGTCAGTGCTGCGCTTCGGCGTCGGCGCGCGCGTCTGGCTCGGCGACGTCATGGAGCGCGACAGCGTTGATGCAACGACCGCGCTGTTCAGCGAGTCCACCGGGCGCGTCGTCGTCGCAGTTCCCCGCGAAGATGACGTCAAGTTCCAGGGGCTGTGCGAAGGGCGTGGCTACCCCGTCGCGCGCATCGGAGTAACCGACGGCACCGCGCTTGAGGTGCAAGACGTGTTCACCGTCGAGTTCGACGAGCTGCGCGCAACTCACACCCGCACGATGCGGGAACGTTTCGGGGCGGTCGCCGGCGCCTAGCCCCTTGGCGTCGCGATTGACTCGCTGCGGTGCTCAGCACCGTCGACAACGATGGTCGCGATTGCGTCGCGACCGGCGGGCAGAAGACGGGCGGTAACGCGGCCATCGTTGGCTGCATCCAGAAGCTCTGCGATGCGCGCTGCCGTGACCGTCACGTGGTCTGGATCAATGGTCGAAGAGTCACTGTCGTCGAGCAGCACCACTTCGACCCCGCGCCGGCGCGCCTCCCGCGCGGCGGCCGCGATGACGGGAACCTGCAGCGCGCGAGCTCTCAGCCCGTCGCGCAGTTCGGCCTCGGCAAGAGCAAACTCGATGCGTTCCGTGGCCGAAATCTTTGCTCCACTCGCGAGCCGGGCGAGCAGTGGCGTCACGAATTCACCGAGGGCAAGTAGGCGCTCGCGGCGCTCTTGCTCGACGGCGGTCTGCTGGCTTTCGCTGATAGCGCGGTCTGTCGCCTCGTCGGTGAGTCGTTCTACTTCGTCGCCCGTGCGCCTGAGGCCGGTCGCGAACAGAGTTCCGACGATGAGCACGGCCGCCTGCCTTGCTGCAGCGAGAAGTGCCGACTCCAGTCCAGGACCAACCGTGATTCCCCACGCCACGATTACAAGAGCGAGAAGCGCGAAGCCGACCCACGACAGCAGCAGGCGACCGCGCAGGCCGACGAAGAAGAGCGCCGTGCCTGCAGCCCCGACAACCCAGGATGCGTAGCCGGGCTCTGGCTTGAGCTGCCACAAAGCGAGACCCGTGCTGACAACGCTCAGGCCAATCACCACCCAGGTCCAGTCGACCGGCAAGCGATTGGCAGAACAGAACGTCAAGATGATCGCGATGCACCCGAAAGCGAAAACTGCGAGAGCGCTTGGGTAGGGATTGCGCACTCCGTCGATGGTCCAGATAGCGAGCACCACCATCGTGACGAAATAGGCCCACACGAGCTGACGCGCGCCCCTGCTGGTCAACTCGACCATCTCAATGCGCTTGCCGCGCTGGGTCACGCTCATGCCGCAGTCCATGACAGCGTGACGAGAGAACCGAGGCCGGGCCGCGAGCTAACGGCCGCCCGTCCACCTGGCACGACGCCGAGCCGTCCCTCGATGCTCACGCGGATTCCGAGCCGGTGGCTACTGACCGTGCGCGGGTTGAATCCAACGCCGTCGTCTTCGATTGCAGTCACGACCCCGTCCTCATGCAGAGTCACGGTCACGACGACCGTCGGTTCGATCGCGCCGCTGCCGCCGTGCATGAGACTGTTGCGCACAGACTCAGAGGTCGCCTCGATGAAGGCGGATGCCACTTCGGCCGGCAGCTGAGATTCGCGCGAACCTATTACGTGAAAGCGCACCGCGCCGGTGCGTTCGAATGCGGCCGAACGCATGCGGTCAATGAACAATGCGACCTCGATGTCGCCGCCAAAATTGTCGCCGCGGGCGATGCGTTCGAGCTGCTCGAGCGCCCGTCTCGCCTGGTGCTGAACCGCAGTGGCGAGCGCCGGCGAGTCCTGCGAAGCGTAGAGAAACGCGCTCATAATCTCGTCGTGCACAAGCGCATCAAGTCGACCCTGCTCGCGGGTGCGCGCGATGGCGGCGGCAGATCTCGCCGCGGCACTTTGGGCGACGGCCGACGCTGCATCCACCGCTCGTGCATTGCGTAGCGAGACAAGGGCAAGCGCAGTGAAGATGGCAGTAAGTGCCACCGAGAAGAAGCCGTCTTGAAGAGCGACGATGACGTTTGCGTGGCCAGAAGCGAGATCCCTCGTAAAGACCATGGCAACGATGTTGATGCCGAGGTAGGCCCACGCCTGCGGCGGTCGCCAGACCAAGGCGGCGGCCACCGTGCCGATTGCCGTAATGCCGAGGGTCCATGGCGAGAGCGCAATCGGCATACTTGGCCCAACCATCGCGAACGGATACGACACCACCACCGCGAGAAACACCACGGCGTACCCGCCGAGAACTAGGCGCACCGCGCGCCGGCTGATCATGAAGTTCACGGCAGCGAGGGCGGGTGGAATCCCAAAGACCGCAACAGTCGCCGCCAGGGTCCACCAGGGGTGAAGGTACGCAGACTCGACGACGATTGACTGAAGAGCGAGCCCGAAGAACACTAGCGTCGAAATGCCGAACACGACGACAATCGAGCGCAGAACCCGAGTCTCGGCGAGCCGCTCCGCAGCGCCCATCACCGTGCTCACTCTGGAACCGAGAGGATGCCATCCTCCAGTGCACGCTTGTACAGGTCGACTTTGGAGTATGCCGGCCGGCCAACCTTTGCGTACTTCTGGCGAATGCGCCGCACGTACTCGGCGACCGTAGACGGCGACAGGCCAGCGCGATCGGCTACCGTCACCGACTTCTCTCCCGCGGCGTAGAGGGCGAGCACCTCGCGTTCCTTCGGACTGAGCTTTGCCGCGGCGAGTTCAGGATCGGCGTCGATTGCCGCGGCCCACTCCGTCGTCGGCACGGCGATACCATTCGCCGCGGAACGCACGGCATCGAGCACTGCTGCGGCCGGGGCCGACTTACGGATGATCCCTAGCGCCCCTGCGCGCGACGCAGCTCTCGCAGAGAGCCGGTCGTCACCCGCCGTGAATGCGAGCACCAAGGCTCCTCCTTCGCTCAACCGCGCCATGTTGCTCTCGACGCTCGAACCGTCTGATAGGCGCAGGTCGAGAACGACGAGGTCGAACTCCGCGAGGCGCTCAAGCACCGGTTCTATGGTCGGAGCCGACAGCCGAAGTTCGAGGTCACGCTCTGTCGACAACAGCGCTGCGAATCCCAGCTGCACGGTCTCGTGGTCGTCAACGTGCGCGATGACAAGTGGTCGGCCTTTCGCGAACGAATCTTTCACAAAACTGAATGTGCCACGAAATTCTTTCGAGAGCCAACCTACTGGGCACAACTACCCCCGTTTGGGTGCCATCAAAACTGACGACTGTAGACAATCGCTCCTACCTGCGAGCGTTCGTTGTACCCGAAAGTAAATTGGAGTGCGTCGTGCCCGAACACCTTGCCTCGTTCATCGATGGCCTCGTTACCGCTTGGTACTCTGAGGTCGCTCGCTGGCAACCCCCCGGCGGTGCCCTGGGCAACGACTGCGTGCTGTGTGTGACCTCAGAGGTGCCCGACCTCCTTCGGTTGCGCGAATGGCCGCACTCGGCGACGCACTCCCTCGTGGTCGACCTCGTTTCGGCAGCGGGTCAGGCCGCGAGCCTGCTTACCGAGGTCGGCCACCAGACTTCCGTGCCAGAAGCGCACGAGTTGTTCCGTGCCTGCATTGCCGCGCACGCTGCCGATGTCAACGACGTGTTGTTGCAGTGCGTCGAGCCTCGCTTTGCCTGCTATGTGGCACAGCAAGCAGAGATGGGCGTGCGCGAACTCGAGGCGCTGCTTGGCCGCGACGCGGCCCGCAAATCCCGCGAGTAAGACGCCCTGCGGCTAAGCGTCCGGAAAGAAGATCCACATCACCGCGCCGAACACCACGAACGCGATTCCCAGCGCTAGCAAGGTCTTTGTGCTGATCAATGGCTTTGGATTGCTGCTCACGGCTCGAACCTAACACCCGTCAAGCGATTGCGGATCCCGGCTCACTGGGTGTCGATGGCGCCAGTCGAGGCAATCGACTGGTGGTGGTGAATCACCTCGGCGACGATGAAGTTCAGAAACTTCTCTGCGAAGGCCGGGTCAAGTTGGGCGGTCTCGGCGAGCGCCCGCAAGTGCGCGATCTGCACCCTTTCACGGTCCGGATCGCTCGCCGGCATGCCGTTCGCCGCCTTAAGGCGGCCCACGTGCTGGGTGAACTTGAATCGCTCGGCAAGCAGGTGCACGAGCGCAGCGTCAATGTTGTCGATGCTCAGTCGCAGACTGGCGAGTTCGGAGTTCGCGTCACCCATGCTCAGAGGATACTGCGCGCCCGCCGCCAAACCGGATTCGCTTCTGCGCAACGAGAATACCGACGAGCACAAGCAACGCCCCCAGGGGTTCATTCCAACTGAAAATTTCGTGCAGCACGAGCACGCCAAGAAACACCCCGACGACGGGCGTCACGTAAGTGACCGTCGACGCCGCGGTCGGCCCCCAGGCTCGCAGCACGTTGATGTTCCAGATGTATGCCAGCCCGGTGCCAAGGATGCCAAGCGCGAGCAAGGATGCCACGATGCCAACGTCGAGTCGCACGGGACTCCACGCGATGACTGGCGTGAGCAGCACCATGATGAAACCGGCGATACCGATGTTGAGAAAAGCGAACATGGTGCCGTGAATCGGCCGTCCGCTGAGAAATCGGCGCACGTAGCTGTAGCTGAAGCCGTAGCAGACGGCAGCGAGCAAGCAGGCGAGCTGCCCTGCAAGATTCTCGGTGAATGCCGAGTACCGCCACGGGCCAACGATGACAATGACCCCGAAGATGCCGAGGGCGATGCCGACCACCTGACCGAAGTTGAGTTTCTCAACGCGAAAAGCGAGAGTGGCAAACAGCGCGGTCATGATCGGCGTCGTGGCGTTGTAGATGCTCGCGAGCCCAGAAGAGATGTACTGCTCTGCCCACGCGAAAGCCAGGTGCGGAACGATGCAGTTTGTCACCGCGATGAGCGTGAAGTGCAGCCATACCGCCCGCTCGCTCGGAAACCGCAGACGCATGACGAGCACGATCACCAGAAGAGTAAAGCCGCCGAGCACGAGCCGCGCCCAGGCCACCTGCCAGAAGGTCACGCCCTCTAACGCAACCTTGATGAACAAGAAGCTTGAGCCCCAGATGAGCCCCATGCCGAGAAATTGCAGGGCGATCGAGAGGCGGGGGGGCACTCCTTCGACGCTACTCTGCGGCGGGGCCGGTTGCCGCATCGAAAGTGACGGTTGTGCCCTCGAAAGCCGCCAGCCTTCTTTCAAGACCGGCGCGCACATCCGGCCATTCGTCGATGAGGATCGAGTGAAGGGCGGTGTCGCGCCACAGGCCGTCGGGGCGCAGCATATCCCGGCGAATTATGCCCTCGAACTGTGCGCCAAGTTTGAGAATGGCGGCGCGCGACCTCACGTTGAGCGAGTCCGCCTGCAGCTTTACCCGTCCGTAGCCGTGGTCGAACGCCAAACCAAGCAGCAACAGCTTTGACTCGACATTCACCGGGCCACCCCACACGCTCGGGTGATAGGCGGTCCAGCCGATGTGCGCGTGCTCGCTCACCTCGTCGAAGTCGCCCAGCGTGCTCGTGCCGACGAGCTGGCCGCTGAGCAGACGCACTCCGTACACGAGGTTGCGGTCGAAGGTGAACTCTTCGCGCGCGAACTCCACGAAACCCTCGAGTGTGTCGCGATATCCTGCTGGCCCACCCCAGTATCCGCCCGCATACACTCGCGGGTCGTTGAGGGCCTCGAACAACTCGGGCAGCTCGTCACGCGTCAACGGCGCCAATCGGATGAAGTCGCCGTCAAGCACGCGCGCCTCAGGTCGAATCGCAGTCATCCTTCTATCCTGCCAGCGCTGCGACCCAGTACCGTAGCGGCATGACCCACAGCGATGCAGCGCGGCCCGGACCTTCCCTGATCAAGAGTCCACTCGGCAGGCTGTTCGGATCGTTCGTCAGCTGGGCGCTGCTTGCGTTTTGCATGATGCTGCTGTTGCAAGGCTTCTTCTCACTCATGTCGATCGGCGGCTCGTGCGCCAGTGGCGGACCGTACTCGATTGAGGTCGAGTGCCCAGACGCCGTCGCGCTGTTCATGCCGCTGAGCGTCTACGGCGGGCTCGCAGCGGTCGCCCTTTCGCTGTTTCTCGCGAGGGGGTTCGGTACGTCGCTCGTCATCCTCGCGTGGCCGATTCTGTTCTGCAGCCTCGGCGGCGGATTTCTCTGGGCATTCTTCGTAGCCGGCGACACCATCGGCCTCATGCTCGGCGTGATGTTCGAGGTGATGGGGCTCATTCCCCTCGCGCTCGCGCTCAGGGCCAACCCGCAACTCGTTTTTCTCGGCGCGATCAACGTGCGCGGAGAGCGCTTCTACGAGGGCGAGAACCCGAAGACCTCGTTTCTCGGCCCGCGCTATGAGTCGAGTGAGAATGGCGCACGGCCGACTGCCATGGACTGGTCGTACAGTCTCGCGATCCTCATCGTCGCCCTCGGCCTCGGCTACTACGCCGCTCGTGCCGCATACGCGGCGGTGGGGGCTGGCCCGACCTAGCCGAGCAGGTCGTGGCGCACGACGATCGCGTCGCGACCGGGTCCGACCCCGATTGCCGAGATGCGCGCACCGCTGATCTTCTCGATCGCCAGCACGTAGTCTTGCGCGGCCTGCGGCAGATCGTTGAACTCGCGAACGCCCGTCAGGTCTTCGGTCCAGCCAGGAAACTCTTGGTAGATCGGCACGGCGTGGTGAAAGTCGGACTGCGACACCGGCACCTCGTCAACCCGCACACCGTCGATGTCATAGGCGACACACACGGGGATCGTCGCGAGGCCGGTGAGCACGTCGAGCTTGGTCATGACGAAGTCGGTGACGCCATTGATGCGAGCGGCGTACCGCGCGATGGGCGCGTCATACCAACCGGTGCGGCGCGGGCGGCCGGTGGTCGTTCCGAACTCGAAGCCGCGAGCGCGGAGCCACTCGCCTGATTCATCGTGCAACTCGGTCGGGAACGGCCCTGCGCCAACGCGGGTCGTGTACGCCTTGACGATGCCGATGACGCGCTCGATGCGGTTGGGGGCGACGCCAGAGCCGGTGGCGGCTCCGCCGCTCGTCGAATTTGAGGATGTCACGAACGGGTAGGTGCCGTGGTCAACATCGAGCATGGTCGCCTGCCCGCCCTCGAACAGCACGATCTTGCCGGCATCCAGCGCACGGTTGAGCACGAGGCTCGTGTCTGCCACCATCGGACGCAGGCGATCGGCGTACTTCAGCAGGTCATCCACGATCTCGTCGACCGCGATGGCGCGACGGTTGTAGATCTTGACAAGCAGGTGGTTTTTCTGGTGCAGCGCGCCCTCGACCTTCTGCCGAAGGATGTTCTCATCGAAGAGATCTTGAATGCGGATTCCCACCCGGTTGATCTTGTCGGCGTACGCCGGCCCAATACCGCGGCCGGTCGTGCCGATCTGGCGCTTTCCGAGAAACCGCTCTGTCACCTTGTCAAGCGTGCGGTGGTAGTGGGTGATGACGTGGGCGTTGGCGCTGACCAACAACCGTGAGACGTCAACTCCGCGCGCGATCAGGGCGTCGAGTTCGTCAAACAGCACCTCGATGTCGATGACAACGCCATTGGAGATGACCGGGGTCACGCCCTCGGTCAAAATGCCGCTTGGCAGCAGGTGCAGGGCATACTTCTGGTCACCGATGACGACGGTGTGCCCAGCGTTGTTTCCACCGTTGAACTTGACGACGAAGTCGATGCGACTGCCGAGCAGATCGGTCGCCTTGCCTTTGCCCTCATCGCCCCACTGGGCGCCGATGATCACAATCGCTGGCATGGCGAGGCCTCTCGTTAGAACGCAGGTTACGCACAATTGTACCGTGAGCCCCATATCGCTCGAGCACGCCGACTAGTAACCTCGCTTTCGTGAGAGACTCTGTCGTTGACTTGGTTAAGGCCTTCTGCCTGCTAGTCGTCGTCGGCCTTCACGCCATGATGGCCGGAGTCACCGTCGGCGCCGACGGACTCGTCGTCACCAACGCCCTCGCCGGTCACCCGATCTTTGCCTGGGCTACGTGGGGCGTGCAGATCATGCCACTCTTCTTTTTGCTCGGAGGCTTCGCCAGCATCGGTCAGTGGCGGCGGATGCGCGACAACGGCGCCGTGCCTGCTGACTACATCCGTCAACGCGTCAATCGCCTCGCTCGGCCGGCCATTTTGCCGATCGCTCTCATTGGCGCGACACTGGCCACCCTCGTAGTCACGGGCGTCTCGTCGGACGTACTCGCCGGTGTCGGCTTCCGCATTGGCCAGCCCCTCTGGTTTCTCGCGGTCTACCTCGGTTGCTCGGCGTTCGTGCCGCTGCTGACCGCACTGCACGAAGCCGCCCCGCGCCTTACCCTCTTTTCTTTGCTCGGCGTCGCGCTTGCTATCGACACGATTTCGGTTACCTTTGCGCTTCCAGCGCTGAGCGCCGTCAACTTTCTCTTCGTCTGGCTTTTCATCCAACAACTCGGCTTCTGGTACGCCGACGGGGCATTCTCGCGGTTACCTCGGTGGGCGCTGCTGGCAAGCGGCGCCGCCGCGTACGGCACACTCGTTTTTCTCACCAGCGTGGTCGGCTATTCGAGAGACATGTACGAGAACCTCAATCCACCAACCGTGTGCATCCTCGTTCTCGGTGTCGGCCAGATCTTCCTCGTCGCATTCTTTAGCCCTCAGCTGCAGCGGATCGCCGGGCTCGCGCCGATTCGCCGGGCTGCGGACGCCATCAACCGCAACTCCATGACCATCTACTTGTGGCACGTGCCCGTCGTCGTCATCATCGCGCTCACTATGCTCGGCGCCGCAATGCCGATGCCGGAACCGCTCAGCCGCAGCTGGTGGGAGACTCGGCCGCTCTTCCTCCTATTGGTGGCGATCGCACTCGTCCCGGTGGTGCTGATCATGGCGCGCCTCGATGCGCAGAAGCAGGGCTTGAGCCCGACACACATGCCAGTGGTACTCGCCGCGCTCAAGGTGATTCTCGCGGTCGCGGGAGTCGCCACGATCCTCATCGTTGGCTTCACGCCTGTGCTCAGCTGGGCTGTTGGACTGGCCCTCGTCGGCCTCGCCGTGTGGATCGGGCCACCACGAGTCAAGGCGCTACGGCCTCGGCGCCGTCAGATTTTCTTCTAAGTCCGCTAGAACTGAACGTGCTGGGTGACCCAGGCGTGCATGGCGACGGCGGCCGCAGCTGAGGCGTTAATGCTGCGGGTGCTGCCGAATTGGCTGATCTCGACCACTGCATCCGACGCCTCGATTGCTTGCGCTGACAGGCCAGGTCCTTCTTGCCCGAAGAGGAGCACGCAACGCTCTGGCAGAGCGAAGGCCTCGATGATGACGGAGCCTGGCACATTGTCGATCGCGATGATGGGCAACGCCTCTGCTCTCGCCCAGCTGACGAATCCCGCGACGTCGTCGTGATGAATGATGTGTTGGTAGCGGTCGGTGACCATCGCGCCGCGCTTGTTCCACCGCTTGCGTCCAACGATGTGCACGGTTTCTGCCGCGAAGGCGTTGGCGCTTCGCACGATCGATCCAATGTTCATATCGTGCTGCCAGTTCTCGATGGCGACGTGGAATGGATGCCGGCGCGCGTCGAGATCCGCCACGATCGCCGCCATGGTCAAGTACCGGTACCGATCGATTACGTTGCGCGAGTCGCCGCGAACTAGCAACTCCTGGTCGTATTGCTCGCCGGTCGGCAGCTCGCCGCGCCACGGTCCGACGCCCGCCGTGGTGAGCTCTGCGCTCGGGTTGCTCTCGTGATCCACGATCCGAGGCTACTTGCAATCACGAGTGGCACGACGCTGCGCGCCCCGAAGTGGAGGCAGACGACGTGGGCCTGTTCCCTGTTCGCCCGGGGGTAGAACGGCTAGCCTCGCCTCATGAGGAAATGCAGTTTCGCCGCACGGGGGCGCGGGCCGAAAACGGGTCGCTAGCATGACGTCGCTCGCAGTGCGAGAACGCGCAGACAGCGCGACCGGTCACACGAGCGCGTCGTACACCGGGCCAACCGGTCGTGACCGCCGAATGGACATCTTGCGCGGCGCAGCCCTCGTTCTCTTCGCCGCCGAAGTCGTCGGCCAAATCTCGCGGCCGGACCTGTTGGCGTTCGAATCGACCGCGACCGTCTCGGCGGTGGCGCTGATCGTCGCCACGGAGGGCGCGCTGGTTGGCATGCTTTGCCGTCCACGGGTGGCCGCTGGGGGTCTCGGCGCCACAACACTCCGACTGTGGCGACGGGCGCGGGCCTGGTACCTGACCGCGATCGCCTTGACCGTTGCGCTGCTTCTCATTCGCTTCGTGCCATTCATTGACTATGCGCCGATCACGGCACTCTCGGTCGACGTTCGCGGACGACCATCGCTATTCGCGCCACCGCCCGCCAACGCTGTCGCCACCGTCGTCGGCTACCCGCTCGACCCGCAGGTGGTCGTCGACGTGCTGCTGCTTCGGCTTGGCCCCTGGCCGTTCGACGTGGTCGGGGTGTTGTGCTTGCTCCTACTCGTCACGCCCCTGCTGCTGCGCGCTCTGTCTGCGGGCCGGTGGCTTCCACTGTTGATGGTCAGCGTCGCACTGTACTTGCTCGAGCTCTTCAGCCATCTCCGGCTGCTGCCGACGCGTGCGGAGGCGAGTTTGCCGATTCTCGGCTGGCAGGCGCTGTTCGTTATCGGACTGGTAGCCGGCTACTACCGCCGCGAAATCGTGCAGTGGTTTCGTCGTGGGGTCGGGGCCGCACTCTTCTGGTTACTAGCGCTCGCCGCCCTCGCGTGGCTTGCCTTGCCTCTCGTGCTTGCGCTGAGCTCCGGCCTAGTGGTGCCCGATATTCTGCACAATGTTGCCAGCAGCAAAACCGGTTGGCTGTTCGAGCCTTCTGCACCGGGTCCGCTGAGACTCGCAGTAGCCCTCGTGCTCATCACAACCAGCTATGGCCTGCTCACCATCGCCTGGCGGCCGCTGAACCTGATCTTTGGCTGGCTGCTCGGAACTCTGGGTTCGTCGCTCCTGCCCGCGCTGGTGGCCCTCGTGGTAGCCGCCGTGGCACTCAGCAGCCTCGCCAATGCTGGAGCCTTCGCGGTGCATCCTGCGTTGCTCACTGTCGCCGTCGTCGCTTGGATGTGGCTCGTATCGCTGGTCAGGGCCGCGCTCGCTCGACGAAAGGAACTACCGTGACGCCACCGCTGCGCAACGCCGACCGCCGCATCGCCGTCCTCAGCGCGCTCGGGCTGCTCGACGGGCAAAAGGAGTCGCGCTTCGACCGCGTGCTCGGCATGGCCTGCGAGTTCTTCCACATGCCGCGCGCGGCACTTGTTCTCGCTGGACGCACCACGCTGATTCTGAAAGCAGAACACGGGTTCACCGACGCGGCCCCGCGGCTTGCCGGAAGTTTCACCGAAGCCGTCATGCTCTCTCCGGTGACGCTCGTCATCGAGGATGCGCGTCTCGACCCGCGATTTGCCGACCACGCCATGGTGATCGGTGAGCCCTTCATTCGCCTCTACGTCGGTCAAGCCCTGAAAGCCCCCGGCGGCGAAGTGATCGGGTCGTTCGCAATGTCGAGCCCGGAGTCGCGCAATTTCGACGCAGACGAGCAGCGCAAGTTACGTCACGTGGCTCGATGGCTCGAAGAAGAACTGGCGCGCGAGACCGACCAGAAGCGAGCTGCGGATGTGCAGCGAGCACTCACACCGCGATACATCGAAGTGCCAGGCTTCGAGATCGTCGGTGCGTCTACCCCGGCGCGTGCAGTGGGCGGTGACTTCTTTGACTGGCACCACAGTGCTGACGGTGTGGCTATCACCATCTGCGACGTCATGGGCAAGGGCGTCGGCGCGGCGCTGATCGCGGCGACAGCCAGAGCCGCGCTTCGTGCGACCCAGCCGTCGATGGAGGTGGAGGAAGCGGTCGGAATGGCGGCGTCCATCCTCGATGAAGACCTCAGCGGCACTGACTCATTTGCGACCCTGTTTCACGCGAACGTGAATCAAGAGAGCGGAGTCGTCAAGTACATCGACGCTGGCCACGGGCTCACCCTGATCGTGCATCCAGACGGCAGCTACGACCGGCTGGCACACGACGACCTACCGCTTGGCGCGCAGCTCGAACACGAGTGGACGAGGCACGAAACTGTGCTCAACCCTGGTGACACTCTGATCAGCTTCAGCGACGGAGTGCTCGATCTCTTCGACGGCGGGTTCGGCTCGTTCGACAGTGTTGCCGCTCTGGTGACTCGGTCGTCGTCGGCCGCCGACGCCGTGAGCATTCTCACCTCCATGGCAGAAGACGACCCTGACTCTGACGACGTCGTCGTGCTCGCGGTGCGGAGAAAAACTTCGTGATGCGAATCTTTGTGCTGAGGCTCGTCGTCGTCCTGACGATTGTGCTTGGCGTGAACTACGTCGCATGGCGCTGGCTCTTCTCGCTCAACTGGGATGCCTGGTGGATCGCGATTCCGCTCATCGCCGCAGAAACGTACAGCCTCATTGACGTGACGCTCTTCGGTCTCACCGTGTGGAAATCGCGGCCGCGACCCGCGCCACCGGCCGCGCCAGCTGGGCTGAGTGTCGATGTCTTCATCGCGACCTACAACGAACCGATCGAGCTCGTCATGACCACCGCGCGGGCCGCCCGCGACATCCGCTACCCGCACAAGACCTGGGTTCTCGACGACGGCGCCCGCGCCGACCTGCGCGCTGCGGCCGAGAGCGAGGGCGTCGGCTACATCTCTCGCGGATCCGAGTGGGCTGGCTTTGAGCGGCACGCAAAGGCCGGCAACATCAACAACGCCCTGCTCGAGACCGAGGGCGAGTTCATCCTCATTCTCGACGCCGACATGATTGCTCACCCCGACATTCTCGACAAGACTCTCGGCTACTTTCTCGACGGCAAGGTGGCGCTCGTGCAGACGCCACAGGTGTTCTCGAATGTCGCAGAGAACGATCCGCTCGGCAGCCAGGCGCCACTGTTCTATGGGCCGATCCAGCAGGGCAAAGACGGCTGGAACGCCGCCTTCTTCTGTGGCTCGAACGCAATCCTTCGACGCGACGCCCTCATGCAGCTTGGCATCGTCGGCTACGTGCGTGAAGTGGAAGGATCGGTCGCCACCGCTCTCAAGCACGCCGCAAAGGTAGTCAAAGGCGCGCGTTCCCACCCCGCGAGCCATGAACCGGCCGTGCGTCGTGCCCTCGATGCGGTGAGTTATGCAATCGCCCACGCCCGCAATGAACTCGCGGGCGGCGCGTCGATGGCTGCCATCACCTTCGACCTGCATCGACGCATTGACACGGCAACGGCCTCGCTGGTATCGGTCGATTTGGCCTCGCTGCAAAACGACCTGTTCGAGATTCAGGCGATGAACAAGGTTGGTCGGCACGCGCACCACGTGCAGCCGCTGATCGTTGACCAGAAGGCGCTGGTGACCGGATTGGGCGTGCGTGAGATGTCGCCGCTCAACGCTCTCGGGGAGGTGCAACGCGCCCTCGGGCGAATCGCGATCGACCGCCCAGGCGAAGCCCATCCGGTCATGCCGATGGCCACCATCTCGGTCACAGAAGACATGGCAACCTCGATGCGGCTGCACGCGCTCGGCTGGCGCTCGGTGTTTCACCACGAAACCCTCGCCGACGGCCTCGCGCCCGAAGATCTGGGCACGATGCTGACGCAAAATCTGCGGTGGGGCCAGGGCACCATGCAGGTCTTCATGCGCGAGAACCCGCTGTTTCTCAGGGGCCTGAGCCTCATGCAACGACTGATGTACTTCTCGACGATGTGGAGCTACCTCAGCGGGTTCGCGGCCATCATCTACTTCGCGGCACCGATCATCTACCTGTTATTTGGCATCCTGCCGGTCAACAGCATCGCGCTCGATTTCTTTGCGCACTTCATACCGTTCGTGATCATCAACCAGCTGCTGTTCCTCATCGCCGGCCGAGGTGTGCCGACCTGGCGAGGGCAGCAGTACAGCCTCGCGCTGTTCCCGGTGTGGATCGCCTCGTGCACGACGGCGTTCAACAACGTGGTGCTGCGCATCCCGCTCGGTTTTGCGGTCACGCCGAAGGAACGACGCGAATCGGTTGGTCCGCAGTGGAGCCTCATCCGCCCACAACTGATCGTGACCGTGCTGCTTGTTGCGGCCCTTGTGGTTGGCATCATCAACCTGATCTACTTCGACGGCGACCCGCTCGGAACCGGCGTCAACGTGTTTTGGGCAGGCTTCGATCTTGTAATTCTGAGCGTATTGTTCGGGGCAGTCAGATACCGCGGATTCGTTCCGCGAGAAACGGGTAGCTAATGGAATTTGTAACGCACCAGCTCGACGAGCTTGTCGCCGTCGTCCGCGGAGAAGGTCGCCTCAATATGGTGTCGGCACCCTTACTTCGCGAGGC